>CAYGKI010000104.1:0-9066 GCA_964350235.1 uncultured Gemmatimonadaceae bacterium
CTTCGGGGACTTGCCGGCCGCGTCCGCCGCCTGGCGGGTGCGCCGCATGACCTCCAGATCCCTCCCGCCCTCGATCCCCGCGAGCATGCGCACCTTGATCCCGACGGCCACGTCGGGGTTGGCCTCGAGGGTCCGCACCACGGCGTCCACGTCCACGTCCTCCAGGTGGGCAAGCTCGTTGGACGTGGTCATGCCGATGCGGGACATGTTCAGCGCCGCGTACACCCGCGTTCGCGCGGGCCGGGCCACGTGGTCCCGGAAGGCCGGGAAGGTGGTGGCGCCCGCCGAGCCCGCGTCCACCACGGCCGTGACGCCCCGGGCGATGCCTACCAGATCCGGGTCGATCCCCAGTGTGTTCACCCCCGGATAGACATGGACGTGCACATCGATGAGGCCCGGGGTCACCAGCTTCCCCTCGGCCTCGATGACCCGACGCACCCCTTGGGTGGGCAGGGACGTCCCGATCTCCGCGATACGTCCGGCCGTGATCCCCACGTCCATGACGCCGTCCAGGCCCTGGGCCGGATCCAGCACGCGACCGCGCCGCAACACCGTGTCGTGGACCTTCCGGGCGCCGAGGACGGACCTGGGTACGGAAGCTGCGGCCAGCGCGGCGGTGGCGGTGCGCAGGAAGGCTCGGCGGGTCGTGTCGGGCATGTCGTCCATCCTCGGGAAGCAAGGAACGGCGGTGTCTCCGGCAACGTGGGTCCGGGCGTGACACGCCGCAACCGAGGGTAGGCCCGAGCGTCAATGGATTGCCCGGACGTGCGTTCTGATCCAGTTTTTGTAGCTGTCCCCCGCCGTGCGCGGGCGGCTCTACACCGTCCGAGGCCGGCCAATCGTCTCCTCCAACCCGATGACCGTGTCGACGCCTCAGGATCACCTTGCGGTCGCGCCCGAGCTCAGCCGGGACGACATCATATCCGACTACCGTACCGCCTATCTCAGCCGCCAGATGAGCGTGGTGGCCCGCCGGGAAGTGCACGCGGGACGTGCGAAGTTCGGGATTTTCGGAGACGGGAAGGAAATCGCGCAGGTGGCGATGGCCCGCTCGTTCCAGGCGGGGGACTGGCGGTCGGGGTACTATCGAGACCAAACGCTGATGATGGCGCTGGGGCTCCTGACTCCTCAGGAGTACTTCGCCCAGCTCTACGCCCATACCGACGTCGAGGCCGATCCGGCCAGCGGCGGTCGCTCCATGGGAGGGCACTTCGGCACGCGGTTGTTGGACGAGAACGGGCAGTGGACCAGCCACATGGCGCGGCCCAACTCGTCTTCGGACGTCTCCCCGACGGGCGAGCAGATGCCCCGGCTGGTGGGCCTGGGCTACGCATCCCGGCTGTACCGGGAGCTCGAGGAGATCCAGCATCTGACCGAGTTCTCCCAGGCGGGCGGTGAGGTCGTCTTCGGCACCATCGGAAACGCGAGCTGCGCCGAGGGGCTCTTCTGGGAATCCCTGAACGCCATCGGCGTCCTCCAGGCACCGGTGATCGTCTCCATCTGGGACGACGGCTACGGGATCTCCGTGCCCAACGAGCTCCAGGTCCTCGGGGGGAACCTCACCGAGCTTCTCCAGGGCTTCCGGCGCAGGGACGACCTGCCCACGGGCTACCACCTCCACACGGTGCGTGGCTGGGACTACGCGGAGCTCCTCTCCGTCTACCGCCGGGCCGCGGACAACGCCCGCAACGGGCGGATTCCCGCCATCGTGCACGTCGTCGAGATGACGCAGCCCCAGGGACACTCCACCTCGGGCAGCCACGAGCGTTACAAGCCCAAGGAGCGCCTGGATTGGGAGACGGAGTTCGACCCCATCACCAAGATGCGGGCGTGGATGATCGCCGAAGGGGTGGCCCAGGAGTCGGATCTCGAGATCCTGGAAGCCGAGCTGGACAAGAAGGTCTTCGAGTATCGGGACGAGGCCTGGGACGCCTTCCGCGCCGGGCCGCTGGCCGAGGCGCAGGAGCTGGCCGCCCTCATCGACGAGGTCGCCGCCCATTCGTCGCGCGGCGAGAAGCTCACCTCCATCGCCGAGCAGCTCCGCGGCATGGACGCGCCGCTTCGGAAGCACCTCGTGGAGACGTGCCGGTCGGCGCTCATGGTCGCTCTGGGTGAGGACAATCCCCTCAAGGCGCGGCTGGCCGAGTGGAATCGGGACGCCATGGCCCGGGGCCGGGCCGAGTTCGGTCGCTGGCTCTATTCGGAGTCGGAGGAGTCGCCGCTACGCGTCGAGGCCGTGCCGCCCGTGTACGGGGAGAACCCGGAGCGCCTCCGGGGCTTCGAGATTCTGAACCACGCGTTCGACGACATCCTGCGGCGTGACCCCAGGGTGGTCATCTTCGGCGAGGACGTGGGTCAGATCGGTGGCGTGAACGCTTCGCTCACCGGCCTTCAGGAGAAGTACGGCGAGCTGAGGGTGAGCGACACCGGTATCCGTGAAGCCACGGTCGCGGGTCAGGCCGTGGGTATGGCGGTGCGGGGGCTGCGGCCCATCGGTGAGATCCAGTACCTGGACTACATCCTCTACGCGCTTCCCATTCTTTCCGACGACCTCGCCATGATGCAGTGGCGGTCGGCGGGGGGGCAGAAGGCGCCGGCCATCATCCGGACCCGGGGCCATCGCCTCGAGGGGATCTGGCACTCGGGATCGCCCATGGCGGCCCTCCTCGGGCTGCTCCGCGGCATGCACGTCGTGGTGCCACGGGACTTCACCCGGGCGGCGGGCTTCTACAACACGCTTCTCGACGGGGACGATCCGGCGCTGGTCATCGAGGTCCTCAACGGATACAGGCTCCGTGAGCCCATGCCGGAGAACCTCACCGAGATGCGGCTTCCCCTGGGTCAGCCGGAAGTCCTGCGGGAGGGCGGTGATGTCACCCTGGTCACCTACGGCGCGTGTTGCCGCGTCGCGGAGGCTGCCGCGGAGCTGCTGGCCGATGCGGGCATCGGCGTCGAGATCATCGACGTGCAGACGCTCCTGCCCTTCGATCTGGACCACAGCATCCTCGAGTCGGTGAAGAAGACCAATCGCCTGGTCGTGCTGGACGAGGACGTTCCCGGTGGCGCCTCCGCGTACATCGTCCACAAGGTGGTGGAGGAGCAGGGGGCCTTCGTATGGCTCGATGCGCCGCCGGCCACCATCACGGCCCAGGAGCACCGCCCGGCCTATGGATCCGACGGTGACTTCTTCAGCAAGCCTGGCGTCGAGGATGTCTTCGAGCGGGTGTATGCCATCATGAGTGAAGCCGACCCCCGGCGCTTTCCGCCCATCGGATAGCTGCGGGGACCGCGGAGGATGGTTGACGCCCCGACCGCCGACGTGCTCATCGTCGACGACGTCGAGGAGAACCTGCTGGAGCTGACCACGCTCCTGGCGCATCCCGACCGGAGCCTGGTGACGGCCTCGACAGGGGAAGCCGCCCTGGATCGACTGGAGGAGCGGGACTTCGCGGCGGTACTGTTGGACGTGCATCTTCCGGGACTGAGCGGCTTCGACGTCGCAGAGCGGATGCGGCAGGCGCCGAGGACGCGGCATGTCCCCATCCTGTTCGTCACGGCGATGATGCAGCAGCCGCACGACGTCTTCGTGGGGTACGAGATGGGCGCCGTCGATTACCTCCTTCGGCCGGTGGATTCCCACGTGCTCCGAAGCAAGGTCGCCATTCTCTGCGACCTCTGGACGCAGCGGCATCTCATCCAGGAGAAGAACGCCCAGCTGGAGCGGCAGCTCGCTGAGATCGAGACGCTCCGGGGGTTGATCCCCATCTGTGCCCGCTGTCACCGCATCCGCGACGCCGACGGGCTCTGGGAGCGGTGCGTGAGCTACTTGAGAAGGCGCACCCAGGCCGAGTTCACCCACGCCATCTGCGAGACCTGCTCGGAGGAGCTCTACCCCGACGAGCCGTGAGGGCACCTGCCGGACCCTGGCCGTTTCCAGCGGCCGGACCCCGCGGACGGGAGGCGGAAGGGAGGCGGACGTGGTCCGTGCCGCGCAACTCGGCGAGGGCGCGGTCCGTAGGGCGAGGTTCATGGCTCGTCCACATGGAGGGAAGCACCATGGGTTTAGAGTTCCTGGTACCCATCTTCGGAATCCTGCTGGTCCTGGTTCCGGTGACGGGGCTCACCGCGGTCTTCACGCTGCGCTACGGCGGAAAGCCCTTCGTCGAGACCCTGGCCCGGGAGCTCCGCGGCGCGGGGACCTTGCCGGACCCCGAGGCAGAGCGTCGTATTCGTGATCTCTCGGAGCAGGTCGAACAGCTCACCACCGAGGTGGAGCGGCTCCGGGAAGCGCACCAGTTCGACCAACGCCTGCTGGAGGGCGAGCGCCGCCCGTAGCCCAGACTCCAAGCCATTCCGAGGAGGAGGCCGTGCACGATTCCGAGCTCCACGTGGTCTTCGGAGCAGGACAGGTCGGGTCCTTCCTCGCCGAGGAGCTTCTCGCTTCCGGAGCTCGCGTACGGGTGGCCAAGCGGTCTTCCGACGGGATCCCCGCCGGTGTCGAGGCGTTCCTCGGCGACGCTGGCGACCCGGCGTTCTGCCGGCAGGCCGTGGCCGGCGCCGCCACGGTCTATCACTGCATGAACCCGCCCTACGACACCCGTGCCTGGGCGCAGCTGCTGCCCAGGTGGCAGGAGAACCTGGTGGCCGCGGCGGGCGCGGCGGACGCCAGGCTGGTGGTCATGGAGAACCTGTACATGGTGGGGCGCGGTGGCTCCTCCCTCATCGACGAGGAGACGCCCATGAGGCCCGAGAGCCGGAAAGGCGAGATCCGGGCGCGCCTGGCCGAGGAGCTGCTGGAGGCGCACGAGCGGGGCGAGGTGCGAGCCGTCTCGGGTCGCGCGTCGGACTACTACGGCCCCCGGGGCTTCGGCACCCACTTCGCGGGTGCGTTCTGGAAGCCCGTGCTGAAGGGGCGGAAGGCCAACTTTCTCCCCGAGCCCGACACGCCCCACACGTACCACTACATCCCCGACGTGGCGCGCGGGCTGGCCACGTTGGGACGGGCCGAGGACGACGTGCTCGGCCGCCCATGGATGCTGCCCTGCGCGCCTGCCGAGCCCAGCCGTGTCCTCATCGAGCGTATGGCGCGATCCCTGGGGGCCGCCATCCCCATCAAGGGCATGCCCCGGCCCGCCGTGAAGCTCCTCGGATGGTTCTTTCCCATGCTGGGCGAGATCGGGGAGATGCTCCACCAATGGGACGATCCGTTCATGGTGGACGACCGCAGATTCCGCGCGCGATTCGGGACGGCGGCCACGAACCCTGACGACGGGGCGGCTGCCACGGTGGACTGGGCCAGGAAGGCGTTCGGCCCTTCATCCTGAGGGTCCGGAGCGGCTCGTTCCGGCGGCCCGCTTTCTTGGACCGGCGGCGGCGGCGGGTCTATCTTACCCGTTGGCCGCGTCGAAGGCGCTTGCCTCCACCCCTGCGATCCAGTTGTCACGATCCCCGGACGGAACCATGGCCGACGGCGAAGACCAGAAGCTCTCCAAAGAGCTGGAGCTATTCGATGTGTTCGCCATCAGCACGGGCGCCATGTTCAGCTCCGGCTTCTTCCTCCTGCCCGGTCTCGCGGCGGCGGAGGCGGGTCCCTCCGTCGTCCTGGCATACCTCATCGCCGGGCTCCTCATGCTCCCGGCCATGTTGAGCATGGCCGAGCTCTCCACCGCCATGCCGCGCGCGGGCGGCGCGTACTACTTCCTGGACCGGGCCCTGGGGCCCGTGGTGGGCACGGTGGGCGGGGTAGGGACGTGGATCGCGCTCATCCTCAAGAGCGCGTTCGCCCTCATCGGCATGGGGGCGTATCTGGCGCTCTTCTTCGATGTGCCCGTGACCCAGCTGGCTCTGGCCCTGACCCTGTTCTTCACGGTGGTGAACATCGTCGGTGCCAAGGAGACGAGTCAGCTCCAGCGCTGGCTGGTGGTGATCCTCCTCAGCGTCCTGTTCTTCTTCCTGGCCCAGGGCTTCTTCGAGATCCTCAGCCTGGGGCCGGCGAACGTGCGCGAAGAGCAGTTCTCGCCGTTCATGCCCTTCGGCGTCACCGGGTTGTTCTCCACCGTGGGGCTGGTCTTCGTCTCCTATGCGGGCCTGACCAAGGTGGCCAGCGTCGCGGAGGAGATCCGCAACCCGGACGTGAACATCCCGCTGGGGATGACGCTCTCGCTCATCGTGGCGACTGCCGCCTACGTCCTGGGTGTGATGGTCATCGTCGCCGTGCTGGAGCCCAGCGCCCTCCACGAGGATCTCACGCCGGTGGCCACGGCGGCCGAGTCGTTCTTCGATTGGCTCCCGGGGTCCATGGGCTTGATCCTCGTCGTGATGGCCGCCATCGCCGCGTTCGCCTCCACGGCCAACGCGGGCATCATGTCGGCGTCTCGGTACCTGTTCGCCATGGGCCGGGACAAGGTCGTCTCGCCGGGGTTCTCCCGCATCGGGCGGTTCAAGACGCCGAACCGGGCCGTGTGGGTGACGGGCGGCGTCATGGCGCTGGTCCTCGTGTCCCTGGACGTCATGTCGGTGGCGAAGCTGGCCAGCGCATTTCAGCTGTTCATCTTCTCGCTGCTGAACCTGGCCGTCATCGTCCTGCGGGAGAGCCGTATCGAGGGATACGATCCGGGCTACCGCTCGCCGCTGTATCCATGGGTGCAGGCCGCGGGCGCGCTCATCCCGTTGTGGTTGATCACGCAGATGGGCGCCATCACCATCCTCTTCACCTTCGCCCTCACCGGCGTGGCGCTGTGGTGGTACTTCTACTACGCCAAGGGCCACATGACCCGTGAGGGCGCCGTGCTCCACCTCTTCGAGCGGCTGGGCCGTCAGCGCGATTTCGGTCTGGAGCGTGAGCTGCGCGAGGTGCTTCTGGAGAGCGACCGGGGCGGGCACGACCCCTTCAGCGAGCTCGTCGCCGAATCGCTGGTCATCGACCTCCAGGAGCCCACCGAGTACGAGACCATCGTGTGGCGCGTGGCCGCACGACTCACCGCCGAGTACGGGATCCCCTCCGACGACCTGGCCGAGGCCATCCTCACCGAGTCCAGGGTGGGATTGACGCCGGTGGCGAACCGGGTGGCGTTGCCGCACGTGAAGCTTCCCGACGTGCGCACGTTCCACCTGGTCATGGTCCGGACCACGGAAGACGTATGCCTGTCCGGGGACGGGGGTAGGGCGTCGGAGCCCGTCCGCGCGCTGTTCTTCCTGGTGAGCCCGGAGGCCCGGGCGCGCCGGCACCTGGGCTTCCTCGCTTCGCTGGCCGGGCGCATGGACGATGACGCGTTCATGACCGACTGGACCTCCGCGGAGAACGAGCAGCAGCTGAAGGAGGCGGTGCTCCACGAGGAGCGCTTCCTGTCCATCGAGATCGAGGGCGAGGGCCCCACGGCGGAGCTGGCGGACCGGGAGGTGCGTGAGATCGCGCTGGTGGAGGGGGCGCTCATCGCCCTGGTGCACCGGGCGGGATCGGTGGTCATCCCCCGCGGCCGGACCCGGCTGGAGGCCGGTGACCGGCTGACCATCGTCGGCGAGCCCGATGCCATACGGGAGCTTCGGATCCGGTTCGCCGAGAAGGGCGCCCGAGGTCTGGGGGTCACGCGTTGACCCTTTGAGCCCTCGGCACTAGCCTCCCGAGTCCTTCCGGCGACCGTCGTGGCGCCGGACCGTCGCCTCCACACCTCCAGCGTTCATGCTCAAGGTCGGCATCGTCGGCCTGCCCAACGTGGGCAAGTCGTCCCTGTTCAACGCCCTCACCGCCGCGGGCGCTCCGTCGGAGAACTACCCGTTCTGCACGGTGGATCCGAACATCGGCACCGTGGAAGTGCCGGATCCGCGCTTGGATCTCATCCACCGGCTGAGCGGCTCCAAGGCGATCGTGCCCACGGTCATCCAGTTCGTGGACATCGCCGGCCTGGTGGAGGGCGCCTCGGAAGGTGAGGGGCTCGGGAACAAGTTCCTGGGCAACATCCGCGAGGTGGACGCCGTGGCCCACGTCCTGCGCTGCTTCGACGATCCCGACGTGACCCACGTCCTGGGTGGCGTGGATCCCGTCCGCGACAGGGACATCGTGGAGACCGAGCTTGCGCTGGCGGACCTGGACACCGTGGAGCGGCGCCTGGAGCGGGTGGCCAAGAAGGCCAAGTCCGGAGAGAAGGAAGCCATCCGGGAGAAGGGTGTGCTGGAGAAGGCCCAGGATGCCCTCACGTCCGGCGTGCCGCTCCGCACCCTCGAGCTCTCCGACGACGAGCGCCAGGTCCTCCGCGGCTTCCAGCTTCTCACCGCCAAGCCCGTCCTCTACGTGGCCAACGTGGCCGAGGAGGATCTTCCCGAGGGCGAGAACGACTGGACCCGCGCGCTGAGGGAGGCTGTGGCCGAAGGGAGCGGAGGCGTGGCCGGCGGCGAGGAGGTGGTGGTCATCTGCAGCGCCATCGAGTCCGAGCTGGCCGAGCTATCCCCCGAGGAGCGCGACCTGTTCCTGGCCGATCTCGGGCTGGAGGAGACCGGCCTCAACCGGCTCATCCGGGCCGCCTACGACCTCCTGGGCCTGGCCACCTACTTCACCACCGGCGAGAACGAGAGCCGGGCGTGGACCATCCGTCGCGGGAGCACGGCACCCGAGGCGGCGGGCACCATCCACACCGACTTCGAGCGCGGCTTCATCCGCGCCGAGACCATCCACGTGGACGAGTTCGAGCGGGTGGGGTCGTGGAAGGAGGCCCGGGAGCAGGGCGTGCTGCGGTCGGAAGGGCGGGGCTACGTGGTGAAGGACGGGGACATCATGCTGTTCCGGTTCAACGTCTGAGGATGGCTCGGTAGCGAACCTTCCTCGGGACCGATGTACTGGAAGCCCCTCACCTGACCTGAGCCAGGGACCCCGGCAGGCTGGGCCGGCCTTGCGAGCGCCCCCCCGACGGAGCCTAGGCGGCTCCGACCTGCTGCAAGATGGACAGCATGTCGACGTCGGCCAGGTGCTGGACGATCATGCCGTCCTTGAAGTGGGTCACGGCCGTTCCCGTGACTTCCACGGGCTTGCCGGTGCCCTCGACGCCGAGAAACTCACCCTCGTGGGTGCCCCGG
>CAYGKI010000104.1:9076-9576 GCA_964350235.1 uncultured Gemmatimonadaceae bacterium
AGCGCATCGCCCTCGCTGATCTCCTCGTCGATGGTGAAGTGACCGTCGGGGAAGGCCGCCCGGTTTCCCGCCACCATCTCCTTGAGGTTGTCGATGCCCGTGAATGCGGGAGCCTGGCTGCTTCTGAAGTGGATGTCTTGTGCCACGTACTCACCGGCGGACGAGAAGTCTCCGTTGTTCCAGATCTCTTCGACCCAGCGCTTTGCGACGGCCTTGTTTCGATCGCTCATGATCCCTTCCGTTCGAGAGAGGAGAGATGCCGCAGCACGAGCGACTCTCGGGCGGATGGCCAGGAGCGACGCATCCTCTCGCCAGGGTAGAGGCCGGGCGCCCCTTTCGCAAACCGGTCCCGAACCGGGCCGGGCCGGGTTTGGATCGATCTTCCGGCATGGGTGATGGCTGAGGAACGGTGGTTTCTGCGTCGGTTGGCCTGACGACCGGCGGAGGGATCGGCCGAGCCCCCGGTACAGGCCAGTGCTGCGCGTGGCCCCCCCCCGACC
>CAYGKI010000105.1:0-3440 GCA_964350235.1 uncultured Gemmatimonadaceae bacterium
ACGCCCACGTGGCGGACCGCTCCGTCCACCTCTTCGACGGCCAGGTCGTCAGCGAGGACCAGGCCCAGAAGCACGCTCTGGAAGAGGCGGGATTCGACGTAGCCTGAGGATGAGGCGGGTCGCCCGGACAGGGCGACCCGTCAGTCTCCTTTCTCCAGCTTAGGCCACTCGCCGGGAACGTTGTACGCTCTGGCGACGGCGTCGGGGTCGTCCTGGTTGCGGCGCTCCGACATGAGGAAGGTGTAGTATCCGCAGTTGGGGCCTTCCGGGAAGCCACGACACACCGCGGGGCGGATGTCGTGGATCGTGCAGAGGCGCGTCTCCAGGTCCAGGAACCTGCATGCCGACCCGAAGACCTCGTCCTTCTGGTGCTTCAGCACGCGCTCTCGACTCGTCCATCCGCGCTTCGTGAACTTCTTCCAGGCCTTCTCGGGGCTCATGCCGAGCCCTTTGGCGAGTCGCTTCACGTCTCGCTTGGTGACCTCGATACGCGGGTACGTGCAGCAATGGGCCGGACAGTTCATGCAGTCGTAGAACACCGGCAAGGAACGACCCATGTCGGGCTACGACCGGGAGGCGAGCGCGCCCATGGGAGCGCTAAAGCTCCTCGACCCGCTCGAAGACGTGCACGCCCCGCGCCGCGAGGTGGTCGAGCACGCTCCGGTAGCATTCCTCGTTCCGCCCGACGATCTCGGGGGTGGCCAGGCCGGGCTCGCTCCAGAGCCCGCGTGCCACCAGCCGGACCATGGCGGTACAGGTGTAACCGGTCGTCCGCGCCATGGAGGAGGTCTCGGTGTCCGGGTTGTAGTAGTCGAGCAGGTTGTAGGTGTGTCGCACCTCCCGACCGTCCTTCACGCCTTCGACCACGATGCGGAGCACCGTGAGATCGGGCTCTCCCTCCTCGAACTGCCAGGCGCTGAAAAGGAGTGCCTCCGTCACGTCGCGGGGACGCACGGAGCCCGAGGCCGCCTGGACCTCGCGGCTGGAGAAGAACCCCGCGTCCCGGAGCACTCTCATGCGCTCGGCATGGCCCGGGTACCGCATGGTCTTCTCCACCATGTTCGGCGTGTCGCAGGTCTGAAGAAGCGAGCGCAGGCCATCGGTGTTGAAAGCCTCGAGCGTCCCCAGACCGGGGAAATGGACCAGCTCGGGCTCCGAAAGCGCGGGGAGGGTGATCTCCTCTCCGCCTCGACGGAGCCGCGCGGGCCGCACGTACTCTTCGATGACGTCCCCGGGCGAGAAGGGCGCCTTGTAGTCCCAGGGCCAGGTGCGTTCCACGGGGAGCCCGCCCACCAGGGCCTGGAAGGTCCGGGTCTCGTCGAGCTCCGCTTCCATGCGCCCGAGGACCAGGTTGGTGAAGCCCGGTGCGATGCCACAGTCCACCAGGCACGGCACGTCGGCCTTGCGGGCGAGCGGCTCCAGCCCGCTGCTGTCCTCGGGGAAGAACGAGATGTCCACCACGGGGCAGCCCGCCTCGAGGACCCGCTCTACGGTCTGATATCCCATGAACCCCGGGACGGCCCCCACCACCAGGTCGGCGTCGGTCGCCTCCACGGCCTTGGCCACGGTGTCCGGCCTGGAAAGATCCGCGACGATGCCGTCGGCGCCGTACTCCGTGAGGTCTTCCACGGCGACAGGGTCCACGTCCACCACGAGGACGGAGAAGTCGTCCTCCGCGGCAAGGTCACGAACGATGGCGTGTCCGACCCTACCTCCTCCGAGCACCACGATCTTCAGGATCCACCTCCGCGGAATACGTCGCCCGATCCGAGACAGGAATCAGCGTAGATCCCATCGGGTGTGCAAGGGGTCCACCCTCGAACGTCTCATGGGTTGTCCCGCAGGACACGAGGGCCGTCAGGCTCCGGTCCCGCCGGGAACATGAACCGACCGTTGCCCTCTCGGGGTAAGCTCGAGAAGCTGAATGACTCGCTGGGTCCGGAGCCGACGTTGACCACCGACTGGAACGAGATTTACCGGAGCACCTTTCCGGACCTCGTGCGGTTTCTGCACCGCAAGGTCTGGGATGCGGAGCGTGCCCGGGATTTGGCTCAGGAGGCTTTCGTGAGGGCTCTGCGCCACGAGCCCCGCCGCCCGCGTGCCTGGCTGTTCCAGGTCGCGGCGAACCTCGCTCGTGACGAGGCGCGTACCGTGCTACGGCGCAAGAAGCACCTCGCGCTCCTGAAGACCGAGACGGAGATCGACGAGAGCACGGGCTCGGATCCGGCCAGCGAGCTGGACGAGCAGGACCGGTGGCAGAAGGTCAAGGAGGCGCTCGCCGCGCTCTCGGAGCGGGACCGCGAGGTCCTCCTCCTCTGGGACGCCGGGCAGAGCTATACGGAGATCGCGGAGCACACGGGTCTCGCCGTCGGCGCCATCGGTACCACGTTGTCCCGGGCGCGCAAGCGACTGGTCGAGGCATATCAGAAAGAGGAGGAGGCGGATGTCGCACGTCGATGAGGGCGCGCTGCACGCCTACCTGGACGGCGCGCTCGAGGAGTATCCCACGGGGGAGGCCCGCAGAATCCGGGCCCACCTGGAGCGGTGCGCGACTTGCGCTCAGGCCCTGGCCGACGCGCGGACCCTCAGAGACCAGGCGGAGATGCTCCTGGGCATCCCGGACGTGGATGTCTCCGCGCCGCCGCTTGAGGAGCTGAAGACTCTGGCGCGGTCCGATTCCGCCGCCGCGTCGCCGCCGCGCGGGATTCGCCTGTATCGATTCGGATGGGCGGCCTCGGTGGTTCTGGCCCTCGGCGTGGGGTGGATGTTGCGCGGGGGAGTCCCGGCGGCGACCGGACCGTCCCCGACCGGTGCCATGGCCCGTACCGCCGCACCCACCCCCGAAGACGCGGGCCGCGACCTCGCGGCCGAGCTTCCGGTGGCCACGGCGTCCGAGCCCGCCCACGTCGGCGAGGCCATGGACGAGGAGCCGACGTTACCGATGCCCCAGACGCCATCGGCGCGGCAGGGCACTCGGATGGCCGAGGCGGTGGCGGACGAGCCCGCGCCGCCGGAGCTCGCGGAGGTGGACCTGGACGTGACCGTGGCCGCGCTGTCGGACGTCGACGTGAGCGGTGCCGAGGAGGCCGCGGCGGAGCTTACCGACGTGGCCTTGGCGGAGGATGCTGTGGTCGCCGAGTCACTCGTGGCTCCGGCCGGCATGACGGAGCTCCAGACGGGCGCGATGGCCCTGGCGGACGAGGCGGTGATGGCCGAGGGTGCCGGCGCGGCGATGACCACGGAAGCCACGGGCGACGACGTCGCCGTCTCCGGGGAGCAGAGCCCGCGCGCCGCGCGCTCGGCGGTCGTGTCGTCGGCGCTCCAGGTGGAGGGGTTCACCTCCCGGGAGCGCGACGAGCGGAGGGTGAGCTCGGACGACACCGCGGAGCCGGGGTCCCTGGTGGTGCCCGGGTTGGAAGTGGTGAGCATCGTGTGGCGGG
>CAYGKI010000105.1:3450-9574 GCA_964350235.1 uncultured Gemmatimonadaceae bacterium
CGTTCCGGCGGGCGTGCGTGTCCTGCAGCGGCTGTCCGATGGCGATACGCTCGAGCTCATCCACCTGCCCGCGGGGTTCGATCCCGGGTCGGTGGAGGCGGCCGAGCCCGACGTGGGCGAGCTGGTGGTTCCCAGGGACCAGGGTTGGCTCATCATGCGCGGGCCGCTCTCCGAAGAGGAGTTCAGGTCCATGCTCGAGCGAATGGACGCCCCGGTGCCGGAGTAGCCGCCCCGTCCTGTTGTCCACGGCATGTGTCCCCTCACGGGGACGGCGACCCGGTCCACGCCGGGCGCCCACTCCAAAGAAAAGCGCCCCGGGCCGGTTCGGCCCGGGGCGCTTCCTTCATGGTTCGAACGCCGGTTCCGTCAGTTCAGCTCCTCCGAGCCCGCCGGATACTGTCGGAACAGGTGGTCCAGCCGCATGGCCTCCAGAACCCTCGCGGTCTGCCACGGAAGGGCGCGAACCCACACGCTTTCGCCGGGAGGAGCGCTCAAGCGAGCGGTGAGGATGAGCGACAGGTCGACCACGTCCGGTCGCTCCAGACCGGTGAAATCGAAGACCAGGTGGCCCGAATCCGGAGCCCCTTCGGCACCCGTCTCCACGGTCTGCGTGCGCAGCTCGTTGCTGCGCGGGTCGTCGTGTCTCATCGTATGCCTCCTTCGGTACACGGAATGTTCGACCTCGAGGCTGACCTTCGTTATGTCAAGAGTCGTGCCATGCCGGGAGCGACGGTTTCATGCCAGTTTGACACCCCTCTTCTTCACCCCTCACCGGCACTTCCGCGGAACGCCGAGCCTCGGTTCTGGTCTAAAGAGCCTCGGCCCGCTATCTCGATTCATCGGCATCGGTCATCCCACGGAGGACAGCGAAGGTGCATCGGATCAAACCGCGCGCGCTCCACGGAGCGCTGCTGGCCCTGGCCTGCATGGCGTGGGCACCCCAGCCCACGCCGGCGCAGGACGTCTCGGGTCGCCTGGCGTACTACCGCGCGGTGGCGGACTACTTCGAGGTGGCGCCCGCGGAGGTGTCCATCCTCGCAGACTGGGACCTGGTGCCCGACGAGATCCCGGTGGCGCTCTTCCTGGCGAGGCGCGCCGGCATCTCACCGGAGGCACTGGTGGCGCTCAGAGGGTCCGGTCGGGGCTGGGTGGATCTGGCTCGGCGATATGGGGTGGGGGCCGCGCAGCTCCACGTGCCGTTCACGCGCCCGCCGACCAGTGGGTTGCTCGCAGGCGCCTACGAACAGTATCAAGCGCGACCCGTGGGTGACTGGGGCCAGATCGGCCTCACCGACGAGGACATCGTGACCCTGGTCAACGTGCGTGTCCTGAGCGCGGCGCTCGGCATGCGGCCGGACGAGGTGTTGCAGCGGCGGGGGGCGGCGCGGAGCTTCGTGGACCTGTACGCGAGGGTCATCGGGTGAGTAGGGGGGTCACCGACGCGAACACCGAGGCGCGCTTCGAGCCCCTGAGCAGCTACGTCCGACGCCCCCTGCCCGAGATGCGGGAGCGCGCCGCGACTTACATGCGGTCCATGTCCGAGCGTCGGACGGTCCGCACCTTCTCCGCCGACCCGGTCCCCCGGGAGCTCATCGAGGACTGCATTCGCGCCGCGGGGACCGCCCCCAGTGGCGCGAACCACCAGCCCTGGCGGTTCGTGGCCGTCTCCGCGCCGGACGTGAAAGCGAGAATCCGCCAGGCGGCGGAGGAGGAGGAGCGGGCATTCTACGGAGGCCGTGCGCCCGACGAGTGGCTGGACGCGCTGGCGCATCTGGGCACGGACGCGGAGAAGCCTTTCCTGGAGATCGCTCCGTGGCTCATCGTGGTCTTCGCCGAGAGCTGGGGAAGCCTGCCGGACGGCTCCAGGCGGAAGAACTACTACGTGTCCGAGTCCGTGGGGATCGCCACGGGCATGCTCATCTCGGCGCTTCACCTGGCCGGGCTCGCCACCCTCACCCACACCCCGTCACCGATGAAATTCCTGAACGGGATCCTGAACAGGCCGGAGAACGAGCGTCCGTTCCTGGTTCTGGTGACGGGTTACCCCGAGGCGGGGACGCGGGTACCGGTGATCGAGAAGAAGGCGCTGTCCGACATCTCCGTCTTCGTGGAGTAGGAACGCATGGGCCAGGACGTAGACGGGGCCATGAGGACCCCCGACGAGATCAGGGCCTTCTCCAAGGCCCTGCTGCGGGACCTGCGCGCCCTCGAGCGCATGCTCGCGGAAGGCCGGTTCGAGTCGGGCGTCCGGCGGATGGGCGTGGAGCAGGAGATGTTCCTGGTAAACGAGGGTTGGCGTCCCATGCCCGCGGCGCTCGAGGTGCTCGAGCGCCTGGACGGCCCCTTCGGTACCGAGCTGGCGCTCTTCAACCTGGAGGCGAACGTCGAGCCGCGCCTGCTCACCAAGCGGTGCTTCAGCGATCTGGAGAAGCGTCTGGACACGCTCATCGGAGAGGTGCGCCGGGCCGCGGAAGAGGTGGGTGCCCAGGTCGTCCTGACCGGGATCCTCCCTACGCTGTCCAAGTCCGACGTGACCCTCGACAATCTGACGCCCATCAACCGGTTCAGGGCGCTGGACGCGGCGCTGTCCGCCATGCGGAACGGTGAGCCGTACAAGCTCCGCATCGAAGGGGCCGACGAGCTCAACATCGAGCACGACTCGGTCATGCTCGAGGCCTGCAACACCAGCTTCCAGGTCCACCTTCAGGTCGACCCCGACCGCTTCGCCGAGGTCTACAACGTGGCGCAGCTCGTCACGGCCCCGGTGCTGGCGGCCGCCGTGAACTCACCCATCCTGTTCGGAAAGCATCTGTGGCACGAGACCAGGATCGCGCTGTTTCAGCAGTCGGTGGATACGAGGAGCGGGTCCGTCCACATGCGGGACCTGGCCCCCAGGGTCCGGTTCGGTGAGTCGTGGGTGCGCAACTCGGTGGCCGACCTCTTCCAGGAGGACATCTCGCGGTTCAGGGTTCTCCTGACCCGGGAGGTGGACGAGGACCCGCTCGCGGTCCTCGACGAGGGGGGCGCACCCCACCTGCAGGCGCTCCAGCTCCACAACAGCACCGTGTACCGATGGAACCGACCGTGCTACGGCATCACGGACGGGAAGCCCCATCTCCGCATCGAGTGCCGCGTCCTCCCCTCGGGGCCCACGGTTCGCGACGAGGTGGCCAACGCGGCGTTCTGGATCGGCTCGGTGCTCGGCGCCGCCGCCGAGTACGGGGACATCTCGCGTAGGGTCCCCTTCGAAGACGCCAAGGCCAACTTCCTGGCCGCCGCGCGGCATGGAGAGAAGGCGGGCTTCCGTTGGATGGACGGACGCGTGGTCGGCGGGCGGGAGCTCATCCTCGACGAGATGTTGCCCATGGCGCGCAAGGGGCTGGAGCGCGCCGGCGTGTCGGAGGCCGACATCGACACCTATCTCGGCGTGGTGGAAGACCGGGTGGAGGCCCGGGCCACGGGAGCGCGTTGGATGTTGAACTCGATACACGCCATGAAGCAGCAGAGCACGCGCGCCGAGTGGCTCACCGCGGTGACGGCGGCCATGGTGGCGCGCCAGAAGGCCGGGGCGCCGGTGCACATGTGGAGCAACGCCCACGTCGAAGAGGGAGGAGGAGGTCCGCTGAGCTATCTGAGGGTGGAGCAGTTCATGACCACCTCGTTGTTCACCGTGCACGAGGACGAGCTGGTGGACATGGTGGCCTTCCTGATGGACCGCAACCAGATCAGGCACGTCCTGGTGGAGGACGACGGCCACTCCCTGGTGGGGATCGTGTCGTATCGGTCCGTGCTCAGGCTCATGGCCGAGGGCTTCGACCGTGCCGCCGAGCCCACGCCCGCCGTGAAGGAGATCATGGAGCGCGACCCCGTCTCCGTGCGTCCGGACACGCGGACGCTGGATGCCATCGACCTGATGCGGAAGCACCGCGTGTCGTGCCTGCCCGTCGTATCCGAAGGGAAGCTGGTGGGCATCGTGAGCGAGGGGGACTTCCTGCCCATCGCGTACGACCTGCTGGAAGCACGGCTCCGAGGGGCGTGATGGCGGTGGGCGCACCGGAACTCCTTCCCAAGGAGCGGGTGCTGGCGAGGGCGCGTGGCCACGGGCCGGGCCCGACGTTGATCTGTTTGGGGGCCATCCACGGCAACGAGCCGGCGGGGGTCCGCGCCATCCAGCGCGTGGGGAACCGTCTGGCCGAGCGCGAGTCCCTCATCCACGGAGACTTCCTGGGGCTGGTCGGGAACATGGCGGCGTTCGCCAGGGGCCGACGCTTCATCGGGTCCGATCTGAATCGGGCGTGGACCTCCGAGCGGGTCCGACGACTGAGCGCGGGTCGTTCGCGAGGCGAGCTCCGCGACGAGGAGGAACGCGAGCAGGCGGAGCTCCTGGCGCTCATCGAGGACGCCCTGGACCAGGCACGTGGCCCCGCGTATCTCCTGGATCTCCACACCACTTCCGGGTCGGACGGGATGTTCTCGGTGTTCGGCGACGCCCTCCGGCAGCGGGCGTTCGCCGAATCGTTTCCCGTCCCCATGGTGTTGGGTCTGGAAGAGCTGGTGGACGGGACCATCATCCAGTACTTCGGTGAGCGCGGGGTGGTGGCCGTGACCGTGGAGACGGGTCGCCACGACGCGCCCGAGTCGGTGGACCATGCCGAGGCCGCCGTCTGGGTGGCATTGAAGACCCTGGGGATGCTCCACCACGATCTGGAGGAAGAGGGCGTACGGGGCGAGCGCGAGCTTCGGCGAGCTTCGGCCCATCTCCCACCGGCCCTCGAGATGCGCTACCGGCACCCCGTGCGTGCCGGAGATCGATTCGAGATGCGGCCGGGATACCGGAACTTCGACCGGGTCACGCGCGGCGAGGTTCTGGCGCGCGACATCAGGGGCGACATCCACGCCACCGAGACGGCCCGGCTCCTCATGCCGCTCTACCAGGATCAGGGAGAGGACGGCTTCTTTCTCGTGCGTCGCTTCAGTCCCTTCTGGATGACGGTGTCGGAAGCGCTCCGCCGGGCCCGGGTGGACCGCGTCGCACCGCTGCTTCCAGGCGTGCGCAGGGTCCCGGGTGACCCCGATGCGGTGAGCATCGACCGTCGGGTCGCGCGCGTCTTCGCGAAGCAACTCTTCCATCTCCTGGGCTTCCGACGGGTGGAGGAGGCCGGGCCGAGATTGGTCATGCGCCGCCGCCGTCGGCATACTGCCCCTCGGCCTTGACACGTTCGACGCGCGAAAAAAATTCAAATCCGGAACCGGGAAGAGACCGGAGGTCCCTTCCCTCCGCCGTATTCATCCGACCTCAGGAGCACCCCAACCCGGAGCGACACATGCGCAAGGCACCGATGTCCGTGATGGCATGGATTCCCATGGGTATCTTCCTTCTGGGCGCCTCATCGCCGGGGGCCGATCCGGGCCCTCCCCCTCAAAGCGAGGCGTTCTCGCAGCGCTGGGGGCTTCCGGATGAGGGCGCCGACGCCGTGGGCTCGGGCATCGTCGTGGGCTTCGACCACGCGTGCCGGCTCCTCGAAGGAGGGACGGCCGAGTGCTGGGGCGCCAACGACCAGGGGCAGCTCGGCGACGGGACCACGGAGCTTCGGACAGCGCCCGTCGCCGTGGCCGGCGGACTGACCTTCACCGCGCTCTCGGCCGGCCACAAGCGCACCTGCGGGGTCGCTGACGGGCGGATCTACTGCTGGGGCATGGAGGTGGCTCACGAGCCCGGGGCGACCGCGTCCGACCCCGCGCTCGAGCCCACCATGGTTCCCGGCGGACGGCGCTACACCTCGGTCTCGGTGGGGACGCAGCATGCCTGCGCGCTCTCCGATGCGGGGGCGGCCTTCTGCTGGGGTCGAACTCACTCGGGGGAGCTGGGCAACGGGACCAACGACCCGAGCGGCGAGCCCGGGGCGGTGAGCGGGGGACGGACGGTCTCGCGCATCTCCGTGGGCGGGGACCATACCTGCGCTCTGGCGGGCGGAGGGGCAGCCTACTGCTGGGGCAGCAACGACTTCGGGGAGCTCGGCGCCCAGGAGTCGGGTCCGAAGACCGAGCCCGTGCCCGTGGTGGGTGACCTCACCTTCACGGAGATCGATACGGGTCTGAACCGCACCTGCGGCCTCGCCGACGG
>CAYGKI010000106.1:0-9562 GCA_964350235.1 uncultured Gemmatimonadaceae bacterium
CCTGCTGCTGGCTGATTTCCGCGAGAACCCGGGCCGGTACGTGCGGCTCTCGATCTTCTGACCTCCGTGCAAAGGGGCGCCCCGACCGGCGGAGCGTCGGACCCGCAGGAGTCCGGGAGAGCGACCCCGTGGCGCTGGATCGAGGCGGCCGCCGCCGTCCTCGTCCTCGGGATGCTCCTGTACGCGACCAGGTCCGTCCTGAATCCCGTTTTCCTTCTGGCCCTCCTCTGGGCGGTGCTCCTCCCGTACCGGGGCCATCGCGGACACGGTGCGCTCGTCGGGGTGATGGGCGCGACCACCATGGTGTGGCTGTTCTCCACGACGGGGACCCTGCTGGCTCCCTTCATCCTCGCGGTCGTGCTCTCCTACGTGCTGGACCCGGTGGCGGATTGGCTCCAGAAGAGAGGCCTTCCCCGCACCGTGGCGATCTTGCTTCTGACGCTTCCCGCCCTCGGCGCGCTCGCCGTGCTGGCGTTCGTCGCCCTTCCCGCGGCCGCGCGGCAGGTGGCTTCCATCGTCCAGGATCTCCCGCTCCTGTTCGAACGGGCCGCGGACTGGCTCGAGAGCCCCTCGGCCGGCCTCGGGAGGCTCGACATACCGCTGGTGGACGATGACGCGCTGCTGGAGCGCCTACGCGGCATCGACGGCGAAGCGGTGGTGGCCTTCCTGGACGAGCGCTGGTCGAGTCTGGGGTCGTGGGTGTGGGAGGGAGCCCTCGGGATCGGTCGGGGGATCGGCTCGGTCTTCACCATCCTCGGGTACGTCGCGCTGACACCCATGCTTGCGTTCTACCTGCTGCGCGACTGGGACGGCATCGTGAGCGGCCTGGCGGAGCTGGTGCCCCACGACCGGCGCGAGCGCGTGGTCGATCTCGCCCGCGAGGCGGACCGGATCGTGGCGGGATACCTCCGAGGACAGCTCACCGTCGCGGCCCTCATCGGGCTCGTGACCGGTCTCGGGCTGTGGGCCGTCGACTTCCCCTACGCCGCTACCCTGGGGCTCATCGTGGCGGTCTTCTCCATCGTTCCGTACCTGGGGCTGATCCTGAGTCTCGTGCCGGCCATCGTGGTGGCGTTGGTGAGTGGATCCGTGATGGTGTCGTTGGCGAAGGTCGCGGTGGTCTACGGCGTGGCTCAGGGCCTCGAGGGCGCCGTGATCTCACCCAAGATCGTGGGCGATTCGGTGGGGCTGCACCCCGTATGGGTCGTGCTCGCGCTGACGGTCGGAGGGTATTTCTTCGGCTTCGCGGGGCTCCTGGTCGGCGTACCAGCGGCGGCGGTGGGCAAGCTCGTGGTGAAGCATGGGATCGCGCGATACCGGAGCTCGGAGCTCTACCTCGGCGAGGGCCGAGCGATGGAGTCCTGAGCCACCGTAGGACCCCACCGGAGCAGGGTTGCCACGGGGTACCCCCCATTCTCGGCGACCTGTTAGACTTGTGGGCTTATCGAACCAAGGACTCGCACCTCCCGCGCGGCCCCTTTCGAGCGCCGCGCCCCGGCTCATGTCAGACGAAATCCGCGACATCACCATCATCGGCGGCGGGCCTACCGGGCTCTTCGCCGCGTTCTACGCCGGCATGCGGGGTCATCCGTGCCGCATCGTCGACTCGCTTCCCGAGCTCGGCGGCCAGCTCATGGCCCTCTACCCCGAGAAGTACATCTTCGACGTGGGCGGCTATCCGAAGATCCTGGCCAAGGACCTGTCGCGGAACCTCATCAAGCAGGCCCTGCAGTTCGAGCCCGAGGTCGTCCTGGACCAGCAGGTGAAGACGCTGGTGCGTGAGGACGACCACTTCGTGCTGACCTGCTCCAGCGCGGAGCTGCGGAGCCGCGCCATCGTCATCGCCGGTGGGAAGGGCGCTTTCGAGCCCATGAGGCTCGGCTGCCCTGGATACGAGGACTTCATGTACAAGGGCGTGGAGTTCGCGGTCCGGGACCCGGAGGCATTCCGGGGAAAGCGGGTCGTCATCGTCGGCGGTGGCGACTCGGCGCTGGACTTCGTGCTCATGCTCAAGGACTCGGCCGAGTCGCTGACGCTGGTGCATCGCCGTGACGGTTGGCGCGCCCACGGGGCGACCGTGGAGCAGGTGGAGGCCGCGGCCGCGGCGGGGGAGATCGACTTGAGGACCTTCCACGAGATCCGGGAGATCCACGGGGACGGCTGCATCGAGCGTGTCACCATCTTCGACAACCGCACCGACGAGGACGTGGCCCTGGACTGTGACGTGGTGATCTCGTGCCTGGGCTTCAAGCCGGATCTGGGGCCCATCAAGAACTGGGGCCTGGACGTCGCCAAGAACCGGATCCTGGTGGACCGGCAGATGGGAACGAACGTGCCGGGCGTGTACGCCGCCGGAGACATCGTCGACTACGAGGGGAAACTCGATCTCATCGCCACGGGTTTCGCAGAAGCCGCCGTCGCGGTGAACAACGCGGTGCACTTCGTCGACCCGTCGGCCCGCGTGAACCCGGGACACTCGACCAACATGAAGGTCTTCAAGGAGTAGGAGATGGCCGAGAAGGGACCCCGCGAGAAAGAGACCGTCGTCATCATCGGCTCGGGCCCGGCGGCATGGACGGCCGCCATCTATGCCGCCCGCGCCGACATGGCCCCGTTCGTGTTCGAGGGCGCCGGCAGCCGTACCATGATTCCCGGCGGTCAGCTCATGTTCACCACCGAGGTGGAGAACTACCCGGGATTCAAGGACGGCGTCACGGGTCAGGAGCTCATGGCGGAGATGCGCGCTCAGGCCATCCGCTTCGGGACCCGCTCCGTGTGGGAGGACGTGGTGTCCGTGGACACGGCCAGCTATCCGTTCCGGCTGACTTCCAGCAGCGGGACGGAGGTGATGGCGGACACGGTCATCGTGGCCACGGGGGCCAACGCCAAGTGGCTCGGCCTGCCCAACGAGGAGCGGCTGGCCCAGTCCGGCGGGGGCGTCAGCGCTTGCGCCGTATGTGACGGCGCGCTCCCCCACTTCAGGGACAAGACCCTGGCGGTGGTGGGAGGAGGGGACTCGGCCATGGAGGATGCGCTATACCTGGCCAAGTTCGCCTCGGAGGTGGTCATCGTGCACCGGAGGGACGAGTTCAGGGCCTCCAAGATCATGATCGACCGGGCCATGGAGCACGAGAAGATCCGGGTCGAGTGGAACAAGGTGGTGACCGAGGTGGAGGGGGAGGAGGCCATCACCGCCCTACGCCTGAAGGACACGGTCACCGGCGCCGAGAGCCATCTGGAGGTGGGTGGCCTCTTCGTGGCCATCGGTCACGAGCCGAACACGGGATTCCTCCAGGGTACCGTCGACCTCCAGGACAACGGATACATCCGGACGCCCATCCCCTGGCGCACGCAGACTTCCGTTCCGGGGGTGTTCGCCGCGGGGGACGTCATGGACGACTTCTACCGTCAGGCCATCACCGCGGCGGGCACGGGGTGCATGGCCGCGCTGGAGGCGGAGCGGTGGCTGGCCCACGGCGGCGCGTCTGCGCACACCTCCGCGGAGAAGCGGCAGCCCGTCCGCTGACCTCCGGACGCGTGGGCGTCCGGTCCGCGCGGTGAGAGGCCCGGTCAGTCGCTGGTCAGAGCGCGGCCCCCGTCCACCGCCAGGATCTGGCCGGTCACGAACCCTGCCGAGGCCAGATAGAGGACGGCATCGACGACGTCCGAGGGTGAGCCGGTGCGGCGGAGCGGGGTAGCCTCTCCGCGTGCGGCCCAACGCTCGTCGCTCTCGTCCTCGGGCTTCAGCACGGCGCCGGGCGCCACCGCGTTGACCCGGACCTCGGGGCCCAGCGCCCGAGCCTGCACCCGGGTGAGGTGAGCCAGCGCCGCTTTGGAGACCGAGTGGTCCGGATATCCGACCCACGGCTCCAGCGCGGACAGGTCGACGATGTTCACCACCGCCCCCGAAGACGCCCTGAGGAGATCCGCTGCGGCTCGGACCACCAGGTGGGGGGCTCGGACGTTCACCGCCATGACCTGGTCCCAGGCGGCGGCGCTGACGGCCTCCAGGGGCCGCGAGAAGAAGGTGGCCGCGGAGTTCACCACCAGATCGAGCCGCCCGTAGGTGTCCTCGGCGGCGCGGACTACCGCCGCGCAGGCCTGAGGGTCCGAAAGGTCCGCCCACACCAGGGCACAGCGCCGCCCCAGATCCCGCACCCGCTGCTCCAACGCCCGGGCCGGTCCTTCGGACGAGCGATACGTCACCACCAGGTCGTATCCCGCCCGCGCCAGGCCTTCGCTGATGGCCGCGCCCACACGGATCGCGCCTCCCGTGACCAACGCGACGCGTTGCGACGAAGGTGCTCTCATGGCCACACTCCAATGATGGCGTCCTCGTAACGGCGCCCC
Organism: uncultured Gemmatimonadaceae bacterium; assembly: GCA_964350235.1. Lineage (GTDB taxonomy): Bacteria > Gemmatimonadota > Gemmatimonadetes > Longimicrobiales > Gaopeijiaceae > JAWLHJ01. The sequence continues at coordinate 4,351 of CAYGKI010000106.1, forward strand.
CTCCAACCCGAAGCGAGCAGGAGCAAGATGCCCGACCTGAGCGGTAAAGTCGCCATCGTAACCGGTAGCACCAAGGGAATCGGCCGCGCCATCGCGGAGCGCCTGGTGTCCGAAGGGTGTCGCGTGGTGGTGAGCGCGCGCACGGAAGCCGACGTCGCAGCGACGTCCGAGGCCCTCGGGGACCGCGCCCTCGGAGTCCCTTGCGACGTGGCCGATCCCGACGCTTGTCAGGCGCTCGTCGACGAGACGGTGCGCCACTTCGGCCGCCTGGACATTCTGGTGAACAACGCCGGGCTCGGCGTCTTCAAGCCCATCGGCGAGCTGAGCGTGGAGGAGTGGCGGCGCCAGATCGACGTGAACCTGGGTGGGGTGTTCTACTGTTCGAAAGCGGCCCTGGGGCCGCTCAGCGACAGCGGTGACGGCTTCATCATCAACATCGGGTCGCTGGCCGGACGGAATACGTTCCCCGGAGGCACGGGCTACAACGCCAGCAAGTTCGGCCTGGTGGGCATGACCGAGGCGATGATGCTGGACGTGCGGTACGACGACGTCCGCGTGAGCATCGTCATGCCCGGTAGCGTGAACACCTACTTCAACGACAAGGAGCCGGCCCCGGAGCGGGGGTGGCGGCTGGAGGCCGACGACTGCGCGCTGGCGGTCATGCAGCTCCTCTCCTATCCCAAGGAGGCCCACGTCAGCCGTATCGAGATGCGGCCGAGCCAGCCCCGGAAGGGCTGACCGGGCCGTCCCGAGGCCAGCCCCTTCATCCTGCTTCCAGCCGGGGTAGATTGTTCAGCCGGGTCGGGCGCCCTCGGGCGGCCCCCCCGGCGTGCGGCCGCCCCCGTCCCGGGCCATCCGCGATCTCCGTCCACCAAGCACGAGACACGGCTCCATGTCAGACCAGTTCCGGATCGAGAAGGACTCCCTCGGCGAGATGAAGGTCCCCGCGGACGCGCTGTACGGCCCGCAGACCCAGCGTGCCGTCGAGAACTTCCCCATCAGCGGTCAGCGCTTCGGGCGCCGATTCATCCAGGCGCTCGGGTGGATCAAGCGAGCCGCCGCGGAGGCCAACATGGAGTTGGGGACCGTGGAGGCGTCCATCGGAAACGCCATCGTGGAAGCCGCTGGTGAGGTGGCCGAGGGCAGATGGGACGACCAGTTCGTGGTGGACATCTACCAGACGGGCTCGGGCACGTCGACGAACATGAACACCAACGAGGTGGTGGCGCACCGGGCCACGGAGATCGCCGGTGGAGACACGAAGGTCCATCCCAACGACCACGTGAACTTCGGCCAGTCCTCCAACGACGTGATTCCGACGGCGATCCACATTTCTTCCCGTGTCGCCATCGAAGCCGAGCTCCTGCCGGCGCTGGAGCATCTGCGCGCGGCGCTGGCGGAGAAGGCGGAAGCGTTCGACGGCGTGATGAAGTCGGGTCGCACCCACCTCATGGACGCGACGCCGGTGAGGCTGGGGCAGGAATTTCGAGGCTACGCCACCCAGGTAGGCAAGGGGATGGAGCGCGTGCGGGCCGCCGCCGCCGAGCTCGAAGAGCTGGCGTTGGGTGGCACCGCGACCGGAAGTGGGATCAACACCCACGAGCGGTTCGCCGCCAACGCCATCGGTCGGATCGCCGCCGTCTCCGGCATCGCATTCAGGGAGGCCGACGACCACTTCGAGGCCCAGGGAGCCAAGGACGCCGCGGTACAGGTGGCCGGGGCCCTCAACACCGTGGCCACCAGCTTCATGAAGATCGCCGACGACATCCGCTGGCTCGGGTCCGGGCCTACCTCCGGGATCCACGAGATCCGTGTGCCGGCCATCCAGCCCGGGTCGTCCATCATGCCGGGAAAGGTGAACCCGGTGCTGTCGGAGGCCATGATGATGGTCGCCGCGCGGGTCATGGGGAATCACGCCACGGTGACGGTGGCGGGGAGCCGCGGGAATTTCGAGCTCAACGTCATGATGCCGGTGCTCGCCCACGCCCTGCTCGAGTCCATCACGCTTCTGGCCAACGTGGCCCGGGTGTTCGCGGACCGGTGCGTGTCGGGGATCGAAGCCAACGAGGAGCGGGCCCGTGAGCTGCTGGAGCTGAATCCCTCCATCGCCACGGCGCTGAATCCCTACATCGGCTACGACGCGGCGGCGGAGGTGGCCAAGGAATCGGCCAAGCGGGGGGTGAGCGTCCGGCAGGTGGTGTTGGAGCGGAAGCTCCTCCCCGACGATCAGGTCGATGCGGCTCTGGACGTGCGGGGCATGACCGAGCCGGGGCTGCCCGAGTAGCGGGTCACGGCACCGGGCTCCCGAAACGATTCGAGCGACGGCAGGTGCAAGCACCTGCCGCCGCTCCTGGCACGCCCCCCCCAGGGCGCAGACCCAGCTCTCGCGAGCATGGGCGCCAGCTGCCGACCGGCCGCTCGAAGCGCTCCGGACCGGCGAGACTCATCGTTTCAGGCGGTCTTCAGATCGAAGTCCATGACCATGGAGCGAGGCAGGCGCTTCCCGTCGATCTCGGCGTTGCCGATCACGCGGGTGCGGCCTCCCTCCAGGAAGAGCGGGTACGTCCGGTCCCGGAAGGTGAGGATCTGGATCAGCTCCGGCTGATCCGGATTCGCCGGCGGCGGGACAGGGACGGAGATGGCGCGCCATACGCGGTCCACGATCCCCATGCGCTCGGACACGGAGTCGGCCCAACGAGCCAACCCGATACGCTTCCGTTCATCGACGGTGAGCGGTCTCACCACCCGTCTGTGTCCCGGGAAGTCGTGCGACAGCAGGAAGTCGAGGGCCTCTCGCTCGGGGAGGGGCTCGATGTTGTCGACATGAGCGCCGGGTGTTCGCACGTAACGTCGGTCGGTGAGGTCGATGTATCCGTCGGTGGCGATACGCATCTGGGGGGCTCCACACGGAGAGTCGTTTCGGGGGTGCTCTCCTCTGTCTCAAGGCGCGTGCCGAGGAGCGCGCACACGGCGAACATTGGGACGCGATCCGGTAAGTCGTTCATGGATAGCGATATATGAGCGAGAGGCCGAAGCGCGGCCTTCGCTCCCCGGGGGCGGTGATCCGGCAATTCCTTGCCGGTCCGATATTTTTTGCCGCAGAGACGTGCACTTTACCCGACGAGAGGACGAGATGAACGAGGCACCCTACGACGAGCTCGGAGCCCACGTGTCTGCGGAGGGGGGCGTCAGGAACGCGCCTGCCCGGGCGCGGGCCATCGAGTCGGTGGTGCTCCAGCTCTTCACCAAGCAGCCCAGCCGTTGGGCGGAGCCGGAGCTCGGCGACGAGGAAGTGGAGGCGTTCCTGGCCGCCAGGGAGGAGCACGGGATCCGTGTGGCGGGGGCGCACGACTCCTATCTCATCAACATGTCTTCTCCGGACAACCGGCTGCGGGGGATGTCCCGACGCTCCTTCCAGGCCGAGCTGGAGCGATGCTCCCGCCTGGAGCTGGACTTCCTGGTCACCCACCCGGGGAACGCCACGGACAAGGATGTTCAGGCGGGCCTGGAACGGAACGCGGAGGGCGTCACGCGGTGCCTGGAGGCAGTAGAGGGCCCGACGCGCGTCCTCCTGGAGCTCACCGCGGGAACGGGCACCACGGTCGGCGCGTCCTTCGAGAACCTCCGAACCATCCTGGACCACATCCCGGACGAGCAGCAGGACCGCGTGGGCATCTGCTTCGACACCTGCCACGCCTACAGCGCCGGGTACGACCTGGTGAACGATTACGATGGCGTGTGGGACGCCTTCGACCAGGTCCTGGGCCTGGACCGTCTCGGCCTCATCCACATGAACGACTCGAAGCACCCCTTCGACGCCCGCAAGGATCGCCACGAGGAGATCGGGAAGGGGAGCCTGGGAGACGAGCCGTTCCGGCGGATCATGAACGACCCGCGCCTGCGTGACGTCCCCAAGGTCCTGGAGACCCCGAAGGGCGACGACCCCGTGGCCGGAGACCTGGAAAACCTCGGCCGGCTGCGCGGCTTCCGGCGGGGGTGACCCGGGGGCCGGCCACTTTCCCCTGTTGCCGCGCCGGACCCGCCGGTATATTGGGACTGCGTGTCGGAGAACCTTTTATTGAGCCAACACAAGAGAAGCCGGGACTGACTCCTGGGCCCGACGCTAAGCCCCTCGAGGGAAAGCGGCAGTGCCCGGGGAGGTCACCATCAATCCATCCCGGGCTTCAATAAATCCCTCCGATGCGCTGTGGAGGCCGGTTCCCCACCCACCGCAAGGTGGGATCGAGGGCCCGGCCTTCACGCTTTTCAGGCCCTGGCCTTCGCCTCGCGGCGCCGGCCCCAGCGGGGACGCTCCGCATGACGTGCCCCCGTGTCAGTGACCCGCCAACCCGCGGAATCGGAAACATGCCCACCGTCACCATCACGCGCCGCGCGCACTTCTCGTCGGCCCATCGCCTCCACCGCTCCGAGTGGTCGGAGGAGAAGAATTTCGAGGTGTTCGGCGACTGCGCGAATCCCAACTGGCATGGCCACAACTACGAGCTCATCGTCTCCGTCGAAGGGCCGGTGGATGCGGAGACGGGGTTCGTCATGGATCTGAAGCGTCTCAAGGAGATCATACAGGACGGTGTCGTCGCCGACGTGGACCACAGGAACCTCAACACCGAGGTGCCCTGGCTGGTCGGCATCATTCCGTCCACGGAGAACCTCGCGGTGGCCGTGTGGAACCGAATCGCCCCGGAGCTGCCCGATGGGGTACGGCTGGCGAGCGTGGTCATCCGCGAGACCAGGAACAACTCGGTGGAGTACAGGGGAGAGCAGGAGGCATGACGATGAGCGGCAACGGCGGACACGACCTCGGGGCTGTACCCTACCAGGAGCTGGTGGCGGAGATGATCCGCCGCCTTGGCGAAGACCCGTCCAGGGAAGGAATGGCCAAGACTCCCGAGCGGGTGGAGCGGGCCATGACGTTCCTCACCAAGGGATATCGCGAGACCCCGGAGGAGGTTCTGGGCGACGCCCTCTTCGAGGAGACGCACCAGAGCATGGTCCTCGTCAAAGACATCGAGCTCTACGCCATGTGGGAGCACCACATGCTCCCGTTCTTCGGGAAGGCGCACATCGCCTACATCCCGAACGGCCAGATCGTGGGGCTGTCCAAGTTCGCGCGGCTGGTGGAGGTTTTCGCGCGCCGGTTCCAGATTCAGGAGCGAGTCGCCGAGCAGATCGCCCAGGCCCTCTGGGACACCAT
>CAYGKI010000107.1:0-1253 GCA_964350235.1 uncultured Gemmatimonadaceae bacterium
CATCGAGGGGGAGGAGGAGATCGGCTCCCCCAACCTGGCGGAATGGGCGGCACGGAACGAGAAGCTCCTCGAGGCCGACGGCATGCACTGTCTGGACGGGTCCCTGGAAGTCGGGGCGGACGTCCCCGACGTGTCCCTGGGACTCAAGTCGGTGCTCTTCGTCGAGCTCATCGCCCGAGGAGCGAACGCGGACATCCACTCCCTCAACTTCCCGCTGGTGCCCGCGCCCGTTTGGGACCTGGTGTGGGCCCTGAACACCATCCTGGACCGGAACCGTCGGGTCCTGGTGGAGGACTGGGACGAGGGGATCTGGCAGCTGGACGCCGACGACGAGGCTCAGCTCGTGGAGAAAGCGGCGCGCGTGGACCTGGAGGCCCAGAAGGAGGAGTGGGGCATCTCGGAGTTCGTGCTGGGCCGCGATGGGGTGGACGCCATCCGGGCCCGCACGTACGAGCCCACGGCGAACATCCAGGGGATCATCGCCGGGTACACGGGCCCCGGCAGCAAGACCATCGTGCCCAATGAGGCCCGGGCGCGCCTGGACTTCCGGCTGATCCCGAACATCCAGCCCGACGCGGCCATCCGGAAGCTCAAGGCCCACCTGGAGAAGCACGGATTCGGCCACATCGAGGTGAGGGCCTTCGACGGCGCCGAGCCGCCGTACAAGATCTCGGTGAAGGAGGACATCAGCCAGGCCATCATCGCCGCGGCCACCGAGGTCTACGGGGAGCTGCCCGTGGTGAACGGGGTGTCCGCGGAGGGCGCCATCCTCCGGCACGTGTGGATCCCCTGCGTGCTCACGGGCTTCGCCAATACGGGTGCCAACCTTCACGCACCCGACGAGAACATCCACCTGGACAAGTACATCCAGGGCATCAAGTACGCAGCGGCGATCATGGAGCACTTCGGGAGGAGCTAGCCACCCGCGCCACGGCAGTTCCGGCCCGGTCCTGCGGTGACCGGCCGGGAGGGCCGTCAGCGCATGGCCAGGGCCGTGATGGGCGCTCTCCCGGCGAGCCGACCACGGCCCCGTGTCATGTGCGCCGCGCCGTCGTCCACGATGACTTCGCCCCTGGAGACCGTCCAGGACGGGAAGCCCCTCAGCCGCATGTCCTGATACGGGCTGTAATCGATGTCCGAGTGGAGGACCGCCGGATCGACGGTCACCTCCCGCTCGGGGTCGACGACGATGAGGTCGGCGTCCGCCCCCACCTCGATCCTCCCTTTGGCGGTAAGGCCGAAGAGCCGCGCCG
>CAYGKI010000107.1:1263-9555 GCA_964350235.1 uncultured Gemmatimonadaceae bacterium
GATCATATCATCGGGGTCGATCAGGAAGGCGGGCACAGGCAGCGAGGCCCAGATGTCGCTTTCGGGGGTCATGCGGCCTCTGCCATGTGCGGGCCGATGGCGTTGGGAAGAAGGCGGTGCACCTGCGCCGGGGCCGTCGCGGTCAGCTCGACGAAGCGCTCCGGGGTGATCCGCCCCTCCGCCACGCCCTGCGTGAAGACCAGGGGGAGGCGGGTCTCGATGCCCGGAAGGCCGTTGGGGATGCGGGTGAAGTCCTCGCAGCCCCCCGTCTTCTGGCCTTCGAACCGGAACGGAGCGTGGTCGGACGAGATCTGCTGGATGGATCCGTCGGCCAGAGCGCGCCAGAGGGCCTCCACGTGGGACCTGGCCCTCATGGGAGGGCTGCAGACGAACTTCGCCACCTCGCATCCCGCCGCGGGATCGTAGACGGACTCGTCGAGGACGAGATACTGGGGGCAGGTCTCCGCCGCCACGGCCACGCCCCGCGATCGGGCGGCGGCGACGTGCGCCGCGGCGCCTTCCGAAGTCACGTGCGCGATGCAGATGGGCGCCCCCGCGAGCTCGGCGAGCATGATGGCGCGGTTGGTGGCTTCGGCCTCCACCGGAGGTGGGCGGCTCGTGGCGTGGTAGGCCGGTCCGGTCTCGCCCCGGGCAAGGTGACGCTCGATGAGGTGCGTCACCGCGCAATCGTTCTCGCAGTGCAGGTACAGGAGCCCGCCATGCTCGGCCGCGACCTCGAGCAGGAGGATGAGGTGCTCGTCGCCGATCTTCTTGTCGCCGTAGGTCATGTAGACCTTGAACGACGGGAAGCCCCCGGAGATCAGCTCCGGCATCTCCCGGAGCACGTCCTCGTTCACGTCGGTGACGATGGTGTGGAAGCCGTAGTCCACCACTGCGTCGGGTCCGATCTCCCCCAGGCGACGATCCCGGGCGGCGGCCAGGGACTCCCCCTTCGCCTGGAGGGAGAAGTCGAGGATGGTGGTGACCCCGCCGAACGCCGCGGCCACCGTCCCCGTGTGGAAGTCGTCCGCAGTGCGCACACCGAGCCTTCCGATGGGGTGGGCCAGGTGGGTGTGTGTATCGATTCCTCCCGGCATCACCCAGTGACCCGCGGCGTCGATGACCCGTCCGTCCGTGCGGAGGCCCGGACCGATCTCCACGATCCGGCCGTCACGCGACAGGATATCCGCCGATCGTCGGCCTTGGGACGTGACGACGGTGCCGCCGCGGATGAGGAGCTCGCTCATGGGTGCATGGTCCAATGGGGTAGGGGCCTGGGAAGGCCGCGACGTTTGCCGGGCCAGCGTGACCGCCCTAACATGGCGCTTCCCCAGGAGGAATGCATGAAGATCGATCGTCGAACGTTCACGAAGATGGCTGGCGCCGGAGCCGCGGCGATGGCCGTGGCCTGGCAGCAGGCGTGCACCCAGGTGGCGGAGACCGGAGAGGTCTCCACGGCCACCCTCGAAACGCTCCTCGACGCGCAGGGACCGAGAGGGATCTATGCCGAGGAGGAGCAGTTCGAGCGACTGCGACGCGCCGTGGCGGGCATGATCCGCACGCAGGACCAGCTCCGGAGCTTCGCGCTCAGCGAGGACGAGCAGCCGCTTACCGTCTTCCGGAGGGGCTGACATGCAGGAGGCCATCCACTACCTCACCGTTCGGGAGCTGGCGGACCTGCTCGCTTCCGGACAGATCTCCTCCGTGGAGCTCACCCGCATGTACCTCGATCGCGCGGAGGAGCTGGACGTGCCGCCTTTCGAGTTGCCTTCGGAGCCACGGACCGACCACGACGGCAAGCTGGCCACCATGGTCACCATCGCCCGGGAGCACGCTTTGGAGGCGGCGGAGCGTGCCGACGCGGAGCTCCGCGCCGGACGCCGGCGCAGCATCCTGCACGGGATCCCCTACGGGGTGAAGGATCTCCTGGACACCGACGGCGTGCGCACCACGTGGGGCTCGGGCATCTTCCGCGACCGGGTGCCCGACAGGAACGCCGCCGTCATCGACCGGCTCGAGGAGGCCGGTGCCGTGCTCATGGCCAAGATGAGCCTGGGGGAGTTCGCCGGCGGGAACACCAGCTCGGCGCTGAACCCGTGGAAGCTGGACCGGACGAGCTTCGGATCCTCAAGCGGCACCGTGGCCGGCGCGGTGGCGGGACTCATCGGCTTCGGGATCGGCACGGAGACCGGCGGCTCCATCGTCTATCCGGCCTCTTCGGTGGGGGCCACGGGACTGCGGCCCACCTTCGGTCGCGTCAGCAGGTTCGGCTGCATGGCCCTCTCCTGGAGTCTGGACAAGATCGGGCCGGTGGGCCGTTCGGCCGAGGACTGCGGTCACGTCCTGGAGCAGATCGTCGCCCACGATCCCCGGGACAACTCGTCCGTCGATCGTCCGTTCACGTTCCGCGCGGACCCCGGGAGCATGCGGGGACGCCGATTGGGGGTCCATCGCCCGGAGTTCGAGCTTTCCCAGTCGGAGCACACGCGTCGGGTCTTCCAGGAGGCGTTGGACGCCTTCGAGCAGATGGGCGTGATCGTGGAGGACATCGATCTGCCGGGGAGCTACCCGACGGGCGCGCTGTTCTCCAGCATCGTCACCGTGGAGAGCGGCACCAACTTCCAGGAGCTGTTCGAGGACGGTCGGGCCGCGGGGATGTTCTCGTTCAACGAGGATCGCGCCGCGGGATGGATGGCGGGCCGGATGATGCCCGCGTCCGACTACCTCACCGCCCAGCGGATCCGCAGCCAGCTCGTGCGAGAAGTGGACGAGCTCGTGGCCGGATACGACGCGGTCATCGCGCCGACCTGGCCAAACGGGGCGGCCATGCGCGAGGTGGAGAACGGGTGGCCCGTGCCGGCCCGCAACGAGTGGGAGCCGCCGAACGACGTGGACGCCGCGACGCCCAGGCTGAACGGCATCGCCAACCTGGTGGGCCAGCCGGGGCTCGCCATTCCCTGTGGCTTCGACGAAGACGGGATGCCGCTCTCGCTGCAGATCGTCGGCTCGGCCTTCGACGACCAGGCGGTGTTGGATTTCGGGATGGCGTTCCAGCGTGAGACCGACTGGCACCTGAGGCGGCCGCCCTACCCCTGGAGGACATAGCAGGTGGCTGGAACAGGGGAGTACCCCGCGTTGAGAGCGCCACGGCCCCGGGCCGTAGGCGGAGTGACGAGCGCGTAGCCGAAGCTACGCGGAGGAGCTTCAACGACCGGGGCGGGGCCGTGCCGCCCCAACCCTCCCGCCTGTAAGGTCATGTCAGTCTCCTCGCTGGGCGCGTGGGGGTTTCGCCGGTGATGCGGCGTCACTCCTCGCTCGCCGTAGCTCTGCTACGACTCGTCGTCGTTCCTTGCCTGACCAGCGAAAGCCCCATGCGCGCGGGGTACTGCCCTGTTCCAGCGACCTGCTAGGCCGGGGCTGGCATCAGGCGGGCGGGTCCTCTTCCAGGGTCCCGACGAAGCGGCCGTCCTCGAGGACGGTCTCGCCGTCCAGTGCTACGCTGGTGTCCAGCATGCAGAGCCCCAGGTGTGCCGGGCTCCGGATCTTTCCTCGGAAGAACTGGTCGTCGTTGCTTCCCAGCTCCACCTGCACGGAGCCGAGGAATCCCTCGGGGTCGGCGTTGCCCGCCCCCGCCTCCGGGAACTGGACCAGCGGAGCCGTCCAGGACGCGCGATGGTCCGTGCCCCAGGCCACGTGACCCGCCAGGAAGGCGGTGGGGTCGGCGTAGCCCGCCAGGTGCTTCTCCAACAGCCAGGCGTCGAGCCCACCCTCGATGGCGACGGCCCGGCCGGCCTCGAAACGGAGGGTGACCGGCGCGTCGACGTAGCGCCCCAGGTGGAAGATCTGGGCACCGCGGCCCAGGACCAGGGTGCCCTCGACGGAGCCTTCGTGGGGTGCGATCTCCACCATGGCGGCGCCCCAGAAGTCGAAGAGCCCGGGCGCGTCCGCCACGCCGCAGTGGGCCAGGGCCGGGCGGCCCGTCACGTCCATGGTGAGATCGGTCCCGAGGTCCGAGCGGAGCGTCAGCGTCGAAGCACGGGCCAGGCGAGCCGCCCCTCGGCGGGTACGTCGGACCACGTCCGCATCGGCGGTGAGCCTGCGCAGCACGTGCACGGGTTGGACCGCCAGGAGCGCGCGGCTGCCCCCGTCCAGAGCGGCCCGCAGGTGCTCGTCGTAGTGCAGCCGGTGCGTGGTGAGACCGAAGATCAGGTCCGCGTCGGCCATGGTGGAAGCCAGCCAGGCCCCCGGAAACGGGCCCTGGAAGGGAAGGGTGACGATGGCGGCGCGGGCCCCCAGATCGAGCGCGGCGCCAAGGCAGGCCGCCGACACGGTCTCGTCGTAGGCCGTATCGGTGACGATCAGGCAGGACTCGTCCGCGGCCAGGCGGCAGGCCTCCAACTGTTGCCGGAACAGGGGCACCAGCTCGGTGGCGACATGGGGTCCGGTCGTCCGGCGTCCGTAGGGCATGGGGCCTCCTAGCGGGGTTCCACCTCGAGTCGCCCGTCCACGAAGACGAAGGACGGGACGACCCGGTAGTCGAACGGGTGGCCCTCGAGGACCACGAAGTCGGCGTCCTTGCCCACGTCGATGCTGCCCATCCGTTCGTCCACGCCCAGCAGCTCCGCCGCGTTCAGCGTAGCCATGCGGAGGGCCTCGACCTCCGGCACCCCGTTCCGGAACGCCCAGGCCGAGTTCAGGATGGGCTCTCCGGCCAGGCGACCGGTGGGCGCGGCGCGCCGGGAGGCGCCCGGGCCGAAGAAGGCCACCCTGACACCGGCTCGAGCCAGGATCGCCGGGCCTTCGACGCTCCATCCAGGGCCGCCGCCGCGGATGTCCGAAGCAAGGCTCCCCGAGTTGCCCAGGATGACGCCGGCGTCCGCCTCGGCCAGCTCCTCGGCCAGCCGGTACGCCTCGACGCCTCCGGTGATCACCAGCCGCAGGTCGTGGTCCTCGGCGATGGCGAGCGCCTCACGGATCTCGTCCACCCGGTCCGCGTGGATCAGCGCGGGGACTTCCCGGCTGAGGAGCGGCAGAAGCGCTTCGTGGCGTGCATCGTAGGCGCGCTCGGGCCGCTCTTCCGCATACCGCCGCGCCGCGCTCAACGCGTCACGGATCATCCGGGAAGCGGCGTCCAGCGTGGGCGCGGCTCCCGCCGTGTCGGGCCAGTTGCGCAACGTCCCCGACGTAAGGGACATGACCATGCTGCTGGGTTCTCTCCGCACCATCCGCTCGAAGTCCATGCCGGGCGTCTTCACCACCACGCCGTTCCCTCCGACGAGGTTCTGGGTGCCGGGCGTGACCTGCATGGCGGTGACACCCATGGCGGTGTTCAGCCGGTAGGACGGGAACCATGGATCCACCGCGTAGAGGGCGTTCATCTCCGGGACCATGGGCGCGGTGATCTCGTCGTTCTGGACCTGCCACTTGAGGTCGCCGATCCAGTCGTTGGGGAATGCCCGGGCGATGATGGTGCCGGGCATCACCACCCGCCCGCCGACGTCCATCACGGGGAGGCCTGGCGGGACCGAGCCACCGGCTTCGATCCGGGTGAACCTGCCGTCCTCCACCACGAGTGTCGCGTCGCGCAGCTCGCCGTGGCTGATGGTGAAGACGTGCGCCCCGGTGACGACGAACGAGCGGTGCTCCGGACGCACCTCGTTCTGGATAGGCTCGAAGGGACCGACCTCCCGGGGAGGGGTGTCCTGCCGCACCGCGTCACGCTCGTACTCGAGCACCCCGTCCACGAACACACGCTCGATCCTGTCCCGGCTCAGATCGAGGAAGTGTCCGTCGAGCAACACCAGGTCCGCGTCCTTGCCCACCTCGATGCTGCCGATGCGGTCGTCGAGCATCATGGCGCGGGCGCCGTTGATGGTCATGACCTCCAGCGCCTGCTGGTCCGTGAGGCCGTGGCGGGCGAGAAAGGCTCCGTACTCCCGGAAATCGCCGATATGCTGGGCGGACACGTCCGTCTGGATGCTGGCGGGGATGCCCGCGTCCAGAAGCGCCTCGAGGAGGTTCAGCGGCTCGGGGTCGTTGTAGTACTGCACGATCATCATGGGTCCGATGACCGGGACGATGCCGGTTCCCCGCAGGAGGTCGATCATGGGGAAGACCTCCTCCGCGTGGGCGAGCGCCAGGCGGTCGACGAAACCGTATTTCCGGGCGAGGCGGAGGACCATCATCACCTCGCTGGGATAGTGTGCGTGGGCGTGCACCATCACCTCGCCTCGCAGCACCGGGAGGAGGGCCTCCAGGCGTGGGTCGTGCTCGGGAGGAGCCTCGGACGCGCCCGCCGCGTAGGCGTCCTGCGCCGCCATGTACTCCGTGGCTCGGCGGTAGTAGTCGTCGGCGGTCGCGTACCACCCCATGACCGTCTGCGGGGTCTCCCCTGGGCGGAGATTGATCAGCGGCCGGACCGCCATTTTGAGATCCGCGTAGGGCTTCAGGATCATGTCCGGGCCCGGCGTGCGCTTCAGCTTGAGCGCCACGGACTGCCCGCTGGAGATGATTCCGCTCCCGGGGCGGGTGATGACGGAGGTCACCCCGCCCGCAAGGGCGACCTGGATCATGGGATCGTCCAGGTCCAGGTGCTCCACCGCCCGCCACTCGGGGGTGAAGGGCCCGGGGATCTGCGATGAGCGATCGAGGGCGATGTGGGTATGGGCGTCGATGAGGCCGGGGATGACGACCTGGGCCTCGTAGACCTCCACGTCCTCGGGAATCTGGAGAGACCGACCGACCTGCTCGATCACGCCGCCGCGTATGAGAATCTCGCCGTTCTCGATCACGCCCTCCGTCACCGTGTGGATCTCACCGGCACGAATCAGCACGGGTCGGTCCTGGGCCACGGACGGGGTAGGGGATGACGCGATCATGCACGCCGACGTGACGAGGGCTGCCCCGGCCATCGACCAACGGGATCGGGTTGCCGGACGCATCGGCGCGGGGTCCGGTCTAAGCATGGTCATCCTCCTCGGAACGAAGCGCGAGGTCGATTCGGTCGAGGAGGGTCCGGATTCGGCGCTCCTGCCGCCCGCGGTACATCCGGCCCCCGATCTGGGTGCCGACGAGCGAGGCCACGGTCAGTCCTCCCAGGAAGGCAAGAAGGCCGGCCTGGGCGGGAGCCGCAGTGGATGCCGCCGTGGTGAGCGTCGCGACGGCCGCGGTAAGCGCGCCCGACGTGCCGGGGAGCACCCAGCGGAGGTCTCGCATGGTCTTGAGGCTGTCCTCGATGGTGACGCCCGTCCCCCCGGACGTCGGCTCCAGCCGGACCCTCACCCCGCCGCCCTTCAGGGAGGATGAGGCCAGCCATTCGCGGACCTCGCCGATCTCGCTGGATACGCCCACCACCTCGAACGTGCTGCACAGCTCGGCCACCACCCGACCCCACTCCGAATCGGTGACCGTGGAAGGCACCGTCCTGGCCAGGTGCACACCCTTGCCCTCCCGAAGCGCGACCGCGGACGGAGACCCACCGCGTGCGAGGATCTCCCGAGCGGCGTGCGCGACGTGTTCGCGGTCGATCCCCACTTCTTCCGCGATGGCCTGGATCTCGGGCAGCGAGAGGCTTCCGGCCACGAGGGGACCTGCCCGATCCGCCTCGGCCTGGCGATCCGCGGCCGCCGACAGGATCTCCCGTGTCTGTTCGTCGGTGAAACGCTGGGGGTGCGTCATGGCCAGCCCCGGAATCAGAGGAGCTTACGGACCCGCGCGAGTCCGTCCTTGATCTCCTCGGCGAGCACCTCCCATGCTGCGCCCACGTCGCCCGACGCGTCCCGGGCCTCGGCGTTCACGACCTTCATCCGGCCTCTGAGCCGCTGGATCTTCTCCTCCAACTCTCCCCACTCCTCTCTGGCCTCAAGCTTGGCAAGGCCGAGCTTGACCTTGAGCTCGTCACGTTCCGTCTCCAGTCGCTGCAGGAGCTCCTGCAGCTTCTCCCTTGGCTCCGTCATGGGTCTTTCCTCCCTCGTAGGTCTGGGGTGGTATCCGCCCCGAGAAGCTAATCGGATCCTGCGGGGGGTGCCTGCCCGACCGCCTCCCGATGGAACGGCCTTTCTCGTCGATCGACAGCCTCCCGTACACCTCAGATCACCATGCCCGCGATGGTCGCGGCGATGAGCGTGGCCAGGCCTCCACCGATCATGGCGCGCAGACCCAGCTCGGCCAGATCCCTGCGCCGGCCGGGGGCGATGACGGCGATGCCTCCGACGGTCATCGCCACGGATCCGAAGTTGGCGAATCCGCACAGGGCATACGACGCGATGACGATGGAGCGAGGCTGCAGGGAGG
>CAYGKI010000108.1:0-9387 GCA_964350235.1 uncultured Gemmatimonadaceae bacterium
CAGCCGGGTGGTGGTGGACGTGGAGGCGCCCGACGGAAGCCGGGTGACGCCGCTGGACATGGCGCCGGACCAGCACAGGTCCACGGTCTGCGATCACGTCTACTGCGGCGGGACCTTCGCCGACGTGGAGTGGAGCGCGGACGGGAGGCGGGTGGCGTTCGTCTCCAGCAGTCGCGACCACAAGCGGGCTCAGGTGAGGATGGCGGATGCCGTCACCGGGACGGTGCGTGATCTCTTCGAGGAAGTGGAGGAGACCTTTTTCGAGTCGGGCGGGAACTGGCGGTTCCTCTCGAGCTCCGACGAGATCCTCTGGTACTCCCAGCGGGACGACTGGGGGCACCTGTACCTCTACGACGCGTCGTCGGGAGATCTCGAGCGGCAGGTGACCCGCGGATCCTGGAACGTGAAGGAGGTCCTCCGGGTGGACGAGGACCGCAGGGAGGTGACGTTCGTAGGTGTGGGGCGTGAGCCTGGAGATCCCTACTTCGAGTACCTGTACCGGGTGGGCCTGGACGACGGCCGGGTGCGACTCCTCACGCCGGACAGCGCCAACCACGAGGTCTCGCTGTCCCCGGACGGCCGGTGGGTGGTGGATGCCGCGTCCACACCGGTCTCGCCCCCCGTGACGGTGCTGCGCGACAGGGACGGCCGTGCCGTGCTGACCCTGGAGGAGGCGGACATCTCCGCCCTGCAGGCCGCCGGTTGGCAGCCGCCCATCCCGTTCTCCGTGAAGGCGCGCGACGGACAGACGGACCTCCACGGGCTCATGTTCCGTCCCACGCGATTCGATCCGGCTCGTCGATACCCGGTGGTAAACTACCTGTACCCCGGGCCACAGAGCGGGAGCGTGGGAAGCCGGAGCTTCCGGGCCGCCCACCGGGACCTGCAGGCCATAGCCGAGCTGGGCTTCGTGGTGGTGGAGCTGGACGCCATGGGGACGCCGGGTCGATCCAAGACCTTCCACGAGGCGTACTACGGCGACATGGGCGACAACGGGCTTCCCGATCAGGTCACCGGGATCCGGCAGCTCGCCGAGCGGCACCCCTGGATGGACGTGGAGCGGGTGGGGATCTTCGGACACTCCGGCGGTGGCTTCGCCGCGGCCGGCGCCATCTTCCGCTATCCGGGCTTCTACGATGTGGCGGTGTCCCAGGCCGGTAACCACGACAACCGGAACTACGAGGACGACTGGGGCGAGAAGTGGCAGGGCCTCCTGGTGGAGCATCCCGACGGCACCACCAACTACGACAATCAGGCCAACCAGCTGCAGGCCCACAACCTCGAAGGGAAGCTCCTCATCGCCCACGGCACCGCGGACACCAACGTGCCCATGTCCAACACCATGTTGGTGGTGGACGCCCTCATCGCGGCCAACAAGGACTTCGACCTCGTCCTTTTCCCCAACCGTGGCCACGGCTTCGGCAACGAGCCGTACATGATGCGGCGGCGGTGGGACTATTTCGTGCGGCACCTGCTGGGCGCGGAGCCGCCGCAGGAGTACGAGTTCGGGCGGTTGACAGGTCGCTGATCGGCGACCTGCTCGGCACCTCGCGGTGAGGCGCTGGCCCGCCCGTCACGCGCGGGCCAGCGAGCCCCTTGTCAGGAAGCCGGCTCCCTGGGCGGCACCGCCGCGGGGTCCATCCACATGGGCTCCCAGACGTGCCCGTCGAGGTCGGCCAGGCTACGGCTGTACATGAAGCCCAGGTCCTGCCGGGCGTTCACGTCCGCCGTGCCGCTGCGAGCCGCCGCGGCCTCGATCATGGCGTCCACCGCTTCCCGGCTCTCGCACGCCAGGGCGAGCATGACCTCACTGGTGCCGGGCTCGGCGATGGGGCGCTCGGTGAACGTGCGCCACTTGTCGTGGGTGAGCAGCATGACGTGGATGGACTCGCTCCACGTCATGGCGGCGGCGGTCTCGTCGGTGAAGCGGGGATCGTTCTCGAAGCCCAGGGCGGCGTAGAAGGCCTTGGCTGCCTCGAGATCCGCCACGGGCAGGTTCACGAAGATCATGTGGAACTACCCCTCGACGGTGACCTTCTCCATGACCACGTCCTCACGGGGGCGGTCCATGGGGCCGGTGTCCACCTTCCCGATCTTCCGGACC
This sequence comes from uncultured Gemmatimonadaceae bacterium, assembly GCA_964350235.1. Lineage (GTDB taxonomy): Bacteria > Gemmatimonadota > Gemmatimonadetes > Longimicrobiales > Gaopeijiaceae > JAWLHJ01. The sequence continues at coordinate 2,105 of CAYGKI010000108.1, forward strand.
ACGTCCATCCCCTCCACCACCTTGCCGAAGATGGCGTGCTTGCCGTCGAGCCAGGGGGTGGCGGCCAGAGTGATGAAGAACTGGGATCCACCGGTGTTGGGCCCGGCGTTGGCCATGGAGAAGATCCCCTCCTCCGTGTGCTTCAGGCCCGGGGCGAACTCGTCGTCGATCTGGTAGCCCGGTCCGCCTCGTCCTGTGCCCGTGGGGTCGCCGCCCTGGATCATGAATCCGTCGATGACGCGGTGGAAGACGATGCCGTCGTAGAAGCTGTCCCTGGCCAGCTTGAGGAAGTTGCCGGCAGTGGCCGGGGCCTTGTCCTCGAACATCTCCGCTTTGAAGGTGCCGTGCGTGGTCTCGAAGGTGACCGTCGGGTTCGCCATTCCGGGGCTCCAGGTTGGTGTCGATGGGTGGCGGAAGGGTAACCTCGGGCATCCGGAGCGTCACCCCGCGCCGGATTGCCTCGTCCCGGCGGAGCGGGTAGCATCCGCGGATGAACGCTCATGCCACCCTCCCCGTCCGCGGCCTGCTCGCCCTCGCTCTCGTCGCCGCGGCGTGCGCGCCGGCCCTGAAACTCACGCCCGGCGACGCCGAGACCGTCCTGGCGCGCCAGGCGCTGGACGCCCCGGATCCGGGCCTCCCGGGAGCCTATGGCGTGCGGACGCTCTACTACGGGAGCGGCACGGACAAGAATCGGCCCGAGTACCGGGATTCCATCGCCATCCGCACGCCACCCGTGGATGCGTCCAAGCTGCTGAGCCTGGGCGGCTCCGCCAGAGAGCGAGAGGATTACTGGGGCTTCGGGCCGGACTCCATGCCGCTCAACGCCCGGGTCTGGTATCCGGACGGGGAGGGCTCCTTCCCGCTGGTGCTGGTGGTCCACGGGAACCACGACATGCGCGACTTCTCCGACCCCGGGTACGACTACCTGGGCGAGCTCCTGGCCAGCCGCGGCTACATCCTGGCCAGCGTCGACGAGAATTTTCTCAATGGAAGCATCTCCCAGGAGAACGACGCCCGGGGCTGGTTCCTCCTCAAGCATCTGGAGCTCTTCCAGGGCTTCAACCAGGAAGTGGGGAACCCCTTCGAGGGGTTGGTGGACATGGAGCGCATCGCCCTCATCGGGCACTCCCGGGGCGGTGAGGCCGTGGCCAACGCGACGGCGTTCAACCGGCTCGATCGCTACCCCGACGACGCCACCATGGAGTTCGACTTCGGGTTCGACATCCGGGGGATCGTGTCCATCGCTCCGGTGGACGGTCAGTATCTCCCCACCGGTCGGAAGGTCCCGGTGGAGGATGTGAGCTACCTCACCTTCCACGGCTCCCACGACGGCGACGTCACCAGCTTCCACGGTCTGCGGATCTACGACCGCTTGCGGTTCAACGACCCGGACCGGTTCAACTTCAAGTCGGCCATCTATGTCTACCGGGCGAACCACGGACAGTGGAACTCGGTTTGGGGCGCCCACGACACCGGCGGAGACCGGGCCAGCCGCATCCTGGACCTCAGGGGCCTCATCCCCACGCGGGACCAGCAGCGCTTCGCCGAGCTGTACGTCTCGGCGTTCCTCGAAGTGGTGCTGCGCGACGACCGTCGTTACCTGCCCATGTTCCGGGACCACCGCGTCGTCGGGCGGTGGTTGCCCGAGACCATGTACGTGACCCGATTCGAGACCAGCGCGCTGAGGCCGCTGGTCACGTACGAGGAGGACATCGACGTCACCACCGGGACCGAGCCGGGCGTGCACGTCAGGGGCGATGGCCTGGCTTCGTGGAAGGAGGCGGACCTCCTTCTGCGCTCCAGCAATCGCAACAACACTTCGGCCTCCCAGGAGAATCAGGTCGCCTTCGTCGGATGGAACTACGGTGATGGAGCGTCGGTGCCGGGGCGTGCCGCCGGCTCGAGCGGTCCGGCTCGCTACGTCGTCGAGCTCCCCGAGGATCTGGCCGCTCGATGGGACGTGGGGGAGGATCAGGTGCTCACCTTCCTCCTCTCGCCCACGCACGAGATCCCGGACCCACCGGAGACGGAGGACCACCAGGAGGAGACGGGCGGCGACGCGGCTGAAGACGCCGGCGAAGCAGCGGAGGGGGATCTCCCTCCGGTGGATCTGACCCTCGAGATCGCCGACGCAGCGGGTCGCACGGCCAGGGTCGCCCTGAGCGCCTACGGGGCGATCCGCAGGCCGCTGGAGACGTGGGTGATGCGTCGCCGTGACCTGGAGCGGGACCGGTTCCAGGATCATTGGGAGGTGATCCTGCAGACGTACGCGATTCCCCTCTCGGACTTCCTGGCCGTCCAGCCGGATCTCGATCTCGCGGGCCTACGGGAGATCCGGTTCGTGTTCGATGGCGTGCCCGCCGGCGAGGTGGTCCTGGATCAGATCGGTTTGAGTCGCCTGGATCCCGCGTTCCTCTCCGCGAGGGTGGACGGACCCTGACCGACAAGGGCCGTCCACGTCGTCGGAGCCCGCCTGGCGCCCTGGGCCGCGGCACCGGCGACGAGCCCCATCAGACTCGTGCAGGCGCTTGCCTAGCGCCAGCCGATGGAGAAGCGGTGGGTGCCCGACTCGGGCGCTCCGTCGTAGGGCTGGAATGCCCACGCCAACACCAGGTCGTCGCCCCAGTACGCGAAGCCTAAGGTGAGGGGGCTTGCGTCGCTCCCCGCCGGTACGGACTGGAGTCCCACGCGCCCGACGAAGGTGCGCCCTCGGACGGGCCAGTATCCCACCTCCACGCCCCCTCCGCCCACCACTTCGTCGTCGAAGCCCGCCAGGCGCCCGCTGACGCCGACATCGAGAGGGCCCAGCTCCCAGCCGTAGGCGCCCACGCCCACGTCCACGTCGGCGATGCTGCGCCCCACGTCGGGGAACGTGACACCCACCGTCAGCGGACCGACCTCTCGCGACGCGCCGAGAAGGACCTCCAGGTCGGTGGCGCGGGCGTCCCCCACCCGCTCTTCCGAGAACCTCAGAGCCACGCCCCAGTCCACGTCTCCGGCGGCGAAGGCGCGTGAGACGCCCAGCAGGGCCGCCCGCTCGGAGACGGGCTCGCCTCCGCTGGCGAAGAGCGGGTCCAGCGCGTGCCCGGGGCCCGCGGAGCCGCCTTCGAACATGTGCTGCATGGACTGGACTCCCACCGCGATCCCCAGGGAGCCGCCGAACCAGGACGTGACCGCGGCCGCGGAAGTGGATCCTGATGCGGAGCCCCAACGCTGGACGTCCAGGGTCATCCCGGAAGCATCCCCCAACAGCGACGGATGCTGGAAGACCGCATCCGCGCCGGCGGCGCCCATGGCATAGGCGCCACCCAGCGCCATGGCCCGCGTCGAGGTGGCCACGTCGTGACCCAGGCCCACGGTCCCGGACTGGCCGGCCAGCGGAGTCCCGATCAGGGCGAGGACGAATACGAGGGAGGGAGCGTAGCGGCGCATGGGCACGGGTCGAATGGGGACGTCGTCGTGAGTCGACCAACTTCGGCGACCTACACGCTCCGCGCTACCGGGCCCCGTCACCGGTCCACCACCACGGACCGCCCGCAGGTCGGACAGGTGAGCCACACGCGGTGGCGAACGTACGACACGTCCGCGCGGGGAGGCACGCTCCGGCGGTCCATCTCCACCCCGCACACCGGGCAGGGCGGATCGTGCCCCTGGCGGACCGCCTGTTCGACACGCCGACGCTCCTCTGGAGGGAAGGCGGGGGGTGGTGACGAGGGGCGTCTCATGGGTGGTTGCCGGATGGGGTCTTCGGAGCGGATGTCGGAGGATGGCATGCCGGTCGATGCACCGCGAGGTCCCGTTGCCCCCGGCGCTGGCCGAATGTAAGGTTGGCCTCGTGGACGATGACTCCTACGACGGTGAAGGATACGGGTGGCGAAAGACGCGATTGAGATCGAGGGCACGGTCACGGAGGTGTTGCCGAACGCGACGTTCCGGGTCACGCTCGAGAACGACCACGAAGTGCTGGCTTACCTGTCGGGGAAGATGCGCCAGAACTACATCCGGGTTCTGGAGGGTGACCGCGTGAAGGTCGAGATGTCGCCCTACGACCTCTCCAGAGGCCGGGTCACCTACCGTTACAAGTAGGACACCGGCGCCCGGACGCCCGGCGGCCCCGCTCGGGCCCGCCTCCGAGGCGCCCTGAAGCTCCGGAGGGTCCTGAAACCCCTCGGGCTCCCGCGCCGTAGGGACGAGCACACCAAGCAACCGTCTCTCCGTCAGGAGCGTTCCATGAAGGCGTTCGCCACTTTCACCGTCGCGGGTGTCGCGGGCCTCGTTCTTCTCAAGCTGCTCGCCACCATCATGCTGCCCGCGCTGGGGATCCTGTTCGGCCTCGTGGCTCTGACCATGAAGCTGGCCCTCGTGGCCGCCATCGGATACTTCGTGTATTCCATGATCCGGAAGGGACGTAGCAAAGCCGCAGCGTGACGCCTGCAGCGGTCCCCGGGGGTAGGAGATGAGCTGTGTCAAGGGCGGGGAACCCTCCCTTGACGCTCCTTCGGATGCCGCTTAGCGTTCGGCGCCTCATCAGGCTGCTGGGCCGGGAATACCTTGATTCAAGCGACTTTTCAAGGGGTCGTACTCCTTCTGGGGCAAGTGCTCCGGGGCCTCGCCAAGGGCGGCTTCGGCCGCGCCCTCTTCTACCTTTCCAGTCATAGGAATCGAGGATGAACAAGTCCGAACTCGTGGACGCGCTCGCGGACGCCACCGGTATGACCAAGGCCGACGCCGCGCGTGCCATCGATGCTCTGTTCTCGCCCGACGGAGGCGTGATCGCGGAGCAGCTGAAGAAGGACAACCGGATCCAGATCACCGGATTCGGCACGTTCGAGGCGAAGCGCCGCAAGGCGCGGATGGGCCGTAACCCGCGCACCGGCGAGGAGATCAAGATCGCGGCCTCCAAGACGCCGGGCTTCCGCGCCGGCAAGGGGCTCAAGGACGCCATCCAGTAGGCGTCCCGGCGGCGTGGCCGCGAAGCGGTCGCGCATGTCGCGTATCTGAAGAGGGGCGGGACCGATTCATCGGCCCCGCCCCTCTTCGCGTTCCCCGCTTGGACCGGGCGGCGTCAGCCGTCGCGTCCCTTCCGCGCCGGGCGTCGACCCGGAGGGGGGGAGCCCCGCCGTGGGCGATCGAAGTCCACACGAACGGCCCTCCCGCGGATGGTGATGCCGTTCAGGGCCTTGATGACCTTCTGGGCGACACCGTCGTGCACCTCCAGAAGCGTGTGGCTCTCGCGAATCTCGATCTTGCCCACCGTCTCACCGGGGACACCGGCCTCGCCGGTCACCGCACCCAGCAGATCTCCGGGGACCAACCCGTCCCTGCTGCCCACGCTCACGAAGAGCTTGGCCCAGGACGGAGCCGACGAAGGTGCGCCCGGGGCCGCGGCCCGAGGGGCGGACGAAGTCGCTCTCGGCGTCTTCCTGCGCAGGAGGGCCACCGCCGCGGCCGCCACTTCCGCCGCATCGTGCTTCTCCAGAATGGGGTCGAGCGCCAAGAGATAGGCTCCGATGTCCTCGTTCTCCAGCGCTTCCTCCAGGGTCTCCTGCAGGTCCACCAGGATGGATGACGCCTTCCGAGCTCGCCCGGGAAAAGGCACCAGCCCGTATCCGGTCCGCCGGGCGACGTCCTTCAGGTGCTCGACCTCCCGTCCCAGGGGAAGGATGACACCGTCGGGGGAGATGCCGTGCCGGCGGTCCAACGTGTCTTCGTCCGGGGGCACGTCCGCGCTCACGACGACGACGCCCTCCGCCCCCTCCAGGGCGGCTCGCGCCTCGAGGGCGTCCACGCCCAGCCAGACCGGAGCCTCGGCCTCTCCGGGCGCGCCTGCCACGAAGCCGCGCAGCGTGAGGCGGTCGCCGATGTCGGCGGCCCGGTCCTCGCTGCGACAGAACACCAGGACGTGTCGCGCGCCGTCCTCGAACAGCTCGGCCACCACCGGTGCGAGCTCGTCCTCCGCCGGCTCGCGGACGACCCGATACCGCACCGATCCACGTCCAGGCGAGGAGGCCGGGTCGTGCGCACGCGGCACCCGCATCGCGCGCTTCACGTGGCGCTCCACGAAATCGGCCACGCCCGGCGTGACGGGGAGCGCGCTGAGAATGCGTTGCGCCCCGGCGGGAATGAACGGGAGGACCTCCTCGAGGGACTCGAGCCCGCCGAGATGCTCCACGTTCTGGGCCTGGTCCACGACCCACGTCTCCACCTGGTCCAGCGACACCGATCCAGCGCGTACCGCGTCGATGAGGTCTGCGGGGGTGGCCACGAGGACGTGCGCTCGCTCGGGGAAGGCCCAGGACGTTCCCAGCGCGGCCGTGGTGTGTCCGGTATCCCGTGCGATCCTTCCCACCGACTCGGCGAGACGGAGCGCGCTCTCGCGGTCCGCCGTCGTCACGAGAATCCGGGTTCCCGCTTCCTGTGCCGGGACACGCTCCAGGGTCGGAACCGCCCAAGCCACCAGGAGTCCGGCGCCGGGGCCGGCGGCCAGGACCAGGTTGTTGCCCTGTCGGAGGAGCGGCGTGGCCGACTCCTGAAGGGGGGTCGGCTTCTCGATGCCTTCGGCGGCCAGAGCTTCCACGAGCTCGGGCGCGATGCCGAGTTCCTCAAACGAATCCACTGTCAATCATCCCTGCAGAAGGGCAAACGTGTCATGGGGTCTGGCACCGCAGTCGGGGCGGCACCGCATATATTCCCGGGCAGTCGGCGTACGCCAGCCGCGCCAGGTCGACGCCGGGATGCGCCGTTCCTCGGGGACGGAGCGTTCCTACGACGGCTCGCCCGAGCCGCGGCCGCCCTTGTCGCCGGGCTCGTAGGGGAGCTGGTTCAGAAACCGCTGGATCTCGTAATCGAGGCGGGATGTGCGAAGACGGTCGGTGGTGGCCACCACGTCCGTGTACGGCCCGTGACGGTGGACGGACAGCGTCACCGTGCCCTCGTCGCCGGTATAGGTGGCGCCGTGTCCGGACTCCTTCACCTTCGCCAGCCCCACCATGTCCGGCAAAGACGTAGCCGCGAGCTGGAGGACCTCGGCAGGTGACGATGCAGTCTTGCGCTGGTATCCGGCCATGATGCAGGGGGTACGGGGTTCGCTTGCGTCGACGGTGTCACGAGGAGCTTAGCACGTCGCTGAGTAAGGTGCTCAGCGAGGCGCGGTTGCGGAAGCCCTCGAGGTGTCGGTCCGCCAGCTTGATGGTGGGCACGACCCGGAGTCCGGCCTGGAGCCCCGCTTCTCTCCGCCGGGTGACCGAGTCATCGTGACGATCCACATCCAGCACCGCCTTCGT
>CAYGKI010000109.1:0-422 GCA_964350235.1 uncultured Gemmatimonadaceae bacterium
GGAGTTGTGGAAAGCGACGCCCTCAGGATGCAGAGGGCGGGCTCGGTGGCCGACGTGGCGACCAGTCAGAATCATCAGTGATCGAGAACGGTCTTTCAGACGAACGCTAGGAGAGCGAGATCATGGAATTCATCACCGGAAGGCACCTTCCCCGCCGCACGTTCCTGCAAGGCATGGGAGCCTCCGTCGCGTTGCCGTTGCTCGATGCGATGCTGCCCGCTGGACGCGCCTGGTCCACCATGAAGGACGAGGTCGACGCGACGCGGCTCGTGGCCATCGAGATGGTCCACGGGGCGGCAGGCTGCAACGACTGGGGTGCCACGCAGAACCTGTGGGCCCCGGCCGAGGTCGGCAGCGACTTCGACCTGAGCCCCACTTCCCTCAGCTCGCTGGAGCCGTGGCGGAAGTACCTCACCATCGTG
>CAYGKI010000109.1:432-3450 GCA_964350235.1 uncultured Gemmatimonadaceae bacterium
GCGGATGGCCGAGGCGTTCCAGCCGAAGGAGATCGGCGGTGATCACTTCCGATCCAGCGCGGTGTTCCTCACGCAGGCCCACCCCAAGCAGACCGAGGGCTCCGACGTGTACGTCGGCACGTCCCTCGACCAGATGTTCGCGGAGCGCTTTGGCCAGAACACGCCGATCCCCTCCATGCAGCTGTGCATCGAGAACATCGATCAGTCCGGCGGGTGCGCCTACGGCTACACCTGCGTCTACACGGACTCCATCAGCTGGGCGTCGCCCACCGAGCCGCTGCCGGTGATCCGCGATCCGCGGGTCGCCTTCGAGCAGCTGTTCGGCGCCGGTGGCACCGCCGAGGCGCGCGCGCTCCGTCGCCGCACCGGCAGCAGCATCCTGGACTGGGTCACGGGCCGCGTGAGCGAGCTCAAGCGGGACCTGGGTCCCAACGACCGGGATCGCCTCGAGCGGTACCTCCAGAACGTCCGTGAGCTGGAGCGGCGCATCGAGCTCGTCGAGGCGCAGAACACCAGCGGCGATGTCCGCGAGCTGCCCGAGGCGCCTGCCGGCGTGCCCGACTCCTTCCAGGAGCACGTGCAGCTGATGTTCGACGTGCAGGCCCTCGCTTTCGAGTCCGACGTCACGCGCGCGTTCTCTTTCAAGATGGGCCGTGATTCCTCGGCCCGGGTCTTCCCGGAGAGCGGCACGGACAAGCCGTTCCACCCGGCGTCCCACCACGGCGGGAACGAGGAGGCCATCCTCGACTTCGCCAAGATCAACACGTACCACGTGAGCATGCTCCCCTACTTCCTGAACAGCCTCAGCAGGATCCAGGAAGGGGACAGCACGCTGCTCGACAAGACGATGATCATCTACGGCTCGCCCATGGGTGACCCCAACCTCCACAACCACCGCCGGGCGCCGTTGATCGTCCTCGGCGGCGCGAACGGCCGCTTGGAGGGCAACCTGCACCTGCGTGCGCCCGACGGCACCCCCATGGCCAACGCTATGCTGAGCATGCTCCACAAGCTCGGCATGGACGATCTGGACAGCTTCGGGGACAGCACCGGCGAGTTCGCGCTCGGGAGCGGTGGATCGCTGGCCACGGCCATGGGCCGCTGACCGGCGAGCGTCGCGAGCAACGAATGCAACTGGATCGGATACCGGGGAGATGAAGATGAGAATGCGATCATTCGCAAGCGCCTTCGGGGTCATGATGGTGACGCTTTTCGCGTCCGGCGCGGTTCCCCCGGAAGCTCCGCTGGCCGATGCCGCCATGAACGGCGACATGAGCCGGGTCGAAGCCCTACTGCGCCAGGGTGCCGACGTGAACGCCGCTCAGGGCGACGGGATGACCGCGCTGCACTGGGCGGCTGAGCTGGGGCGGGCCGACATGGCCGCGCGGGTCATCGAGGCCGGGGCGGACGTGGCGGTCAAGACCCGGGTCGGCGACTACACGCCGCTGCATGTGGCGGCGAGAGGGGGCCACGCGGACGTGGCGCGGGTGCTGCTCGAGGCCGGAGCGGATCCATCGGCCCGGACGTCTACCGGTGGGACCATGCCACTCCACTTCGCGGCCTCCACGGCCAGCGAGGAGACGGTCGCGGCGCTCCTGGAGTTCGGGGCGGCCGTGGATTCCCGTGAGGAGCACTGGGGTCAGACCGCGCTGATGTTCGCGGCTTCGGCCGGCCGGATGGCCACCGTGGAGACCCTCCTCGAGGCGGGCGCGGACGTCAACGCCAAGAGTGGCGTCATGGACATGCGACAGAGGGCGGCTGAGGATCGTGCCGCCGGGCAGATTCGTGACGAGATCATCGCGGGCTTCCGAGCGGATGCGGGCGTGGGTCCCGACGAAGCGTGGGCGCCCACTCCGGAGCAGGTCCAGTTCGCGCTCGAAGAGGCGCGCAAGCTGTCGGAAGAGCGGGTCGGTGAGTCCATGCGCACGCTGCGCTCGGCCTTCACGCCGCCCCAGGTCCAGGTGGACAACCCCACCCAGCTCAGCCAGGAAGAGATGGAGGCCATGGCTGCTGCCGACGACGAGTACGACAACTCGTACCCGGCGCTGGTGGGCGCCCAGGGCGGCCTGACCCCGCTCCTCCACGCGATTCGAGAGGGACAGCCGGAGATCGCATTCGCGCTGCTCGACGCGGGGGCGGACGTCAACATGGTCAGCGGTGGGGATCACACCTCTCCGTTGCTCATGGCGGCCATGAACGGGCACTTCGACATGATGTTCGACCTTCTGGACCGTGGCGCGGATCCGAATCTCGCCAGCGATGCGGGCACCACGCCGCTCTTCGCGGTCATCAACACCCAGTGGGCGCCCAAGGCCCGTTACCCGCAGCAGCGGGCGTACCTCCAGCAGGAGGCCACGCACCATGACGTGATGCGTGCGCTCCTCGACGCGGGGGCGGATCCCAACGTCAGGTTGACGAAGCACCTGTGGTTCATGGAGTACACCTTCAGCCACCTGGGCATCGACATGCGGGGGGCGACGCCGTTCTGGCGGGCTGCCCACGCTCTGGATGTTCCGGCCATGAGAATTCTCGTGGAGGCAGGTGCGGACCCCACCATCCCGACCATGAAGCCGCCGGCACGTCGTCGTTACGCCGATGCCACCGACCACGCCGATCGACTGGACCCGTCCGGGCTGCCGGCGATTCCGGAGGGAGGACCGGGCGTCTATCCCATCCACGCGGCCGCGGGGCACGCCTATGGGACCGGTTACGCCGGTAACTCCCACGTACACGCGCCCGACTCCTGGATGCCCGCGGTACGGTACCTGGTGGAGGAGCTCGGCGCGGACGTCAACGCGCGGGATCACGACGGGTACACCCCGCTGCACAACGCGGCGGCCAGGGGTGACGTGGAGATGCTGCAGTATCTGGTGGAGCGCGGTGCCGACCCCATGGCCATCAGCCGACGTGGTCAGACCACCGTGGACATGGCGAACGGCCCCATTCAGCGGGTGCAGCCGTTCCCGCTGGCCATCCAGTACCTGGAGAGCCTCGGGGCCAAGAACAACAACCGGTGCC
>CAYGKI010000109.1:3460-9373 GCA_964350235.1 uncultured Gemmatimonadaceae bacterium
AGTCGCGGGAACAGAGGAGGGTCCGGCGTGTGGTCACGCCGGACCCTTCTTGCATACGGAGCATGACCGATCCCTCGCTTGCGGCGAGGTGGTCACCGAGCGTACGGTGTCCGTCCAGACAGGACGCGCGTGCGTCCAGCCAGTAGCAACCAGGAGGGGTCCCATGAAGAGGATATGGAAGCAACCGTGGTTTCTGATGGGCGCGGGCGTCGCGCTGGTGGTCGCCGCTGCTCCGCTGACGGCTCAGGAGTCGCCGGCCCACCGTCATATGGGGCACGTCGCCGACGGCTTCTCCAACACGCCGGAAGGGCAGGGGCTCCTCCCCACGGCCATGGCCGAGGCCGCGGTGGCCCGGCAGCATGCCGAGTTCGCGCTCCGCAATCCTTCGGAGCTGAGCTCGGTGCAGCGCCATGCCGGTCATGTGCTTCACGCCATCGACCCTTCGAGGATCGAGGCTGGTCCCGGTGCGGGCTATGGAGTCGTGCGGGCTGCTTCAGGCATCTCCCAGCACATCGACATGGCGGGTGCCGACGAGTCCGCGTCGGAGAACGTATCGACCCACGCCACGCACGTGTCGGCGGCGGCGGCAGGTGCCCTGATGCGAGCCGAGCGGGCCGCGGATCTGGCAGAGGCCATCATGGCTACAGGCTCCGCCGATGAAGCCGCGACTCTCCTCACCGAGTTGAGTGAGACGCTGGACGCCATGGTGCTCGGGCACGACGCCAACGGCGACGGCCGGATCGGCTCGCAGACCGAGGAGGGCGGCCTCGCTCAGGCCGAGCAGCACATGACGCTCATGAAGCGCGGCGAGGGTATGGGCGGCTGAGACGCCCGGTCAGGGCGCGGTAGGGCGGGTCACCGACACGACGGGGTGACCCATTGGGGCCCGGGTCGGCGCTGGAGGGCGCCGGCTCGGGTCATTCACTTCCGTCGGTGATCTCCACTGCGACGGTGTCGGCCCGGCTTCCGATGCTGGTGAACACGCTCCCGATGACCTCGAACGTGCCAGCGGCGTCGTAGGCGTACCGCACCGTCCCGAAGCGCTCCACCTCGTTGGACGTCTCGGCGAAGACGGTGTCGGCCGCGCCGTCGCCGTAGGCCAGGCCCACGCCATAGATGGCCGTGCCTGTCGCCTCGTACTCGAACTCCACCGAGTCGCCGACGAGGGCCGTCCCGGGGCTGACGCTGAGGCTGAAGGAAAGCGGTCGGGTGCCGGTGATGGAATCATCGAGACACGCCGCGGTGGCTGCCGCGATCAGTAGGGCGAAGAGGGTAGCTTTGCGGATCATCTGTTGCCTGAAGGGACTCGGGTTGCGGCGCTACGTGGCGCTCGAGAATGAATAATGCCCCGAGGTGCTCCTCGACAGGCTCTCGAGCGGACCCCGCGCGCCCCAGGTACCACGATCAGGGCGTGATCTGTACCTGGACCGTGTCGGAGCACCAGGCCCAGGATGCCGCTGCCCGTGGCCGTGACCTCGAAGGTGACCGAGTCACCGACCGCAGCGGTGGCGACCGGTGCGGAGAGCGCGAAGGAGAGGGGGCGTGCGCCGGTGATGCTGTCGTCCAGGCAGGCGGCCGCGGTGACGACGACGAGCCCAAGGGCGAAGGCGGGAAGGGGACGTACTCGGGTCATGGATCCATCCTCAGGTCGGGGCCACCCTCATCGGTGGAACGTAGTGACAAAAAGAATACGGCCACGGGAGCCGATGGTTCCGGTTCCCGTGGCCGTTTCTTTTTCCGGCGCGAGAGCCCGCACGGCATGTGCCGCGCGGGCCCCGCGTCAGGACCGTGCTTCAGCCAGCGTTGGCCGAGGGCACGTTCGGGTTGGCATCCCGCTCACTGTCCGGAATATCCGAGCAGATGGACCGCGGGGTTGCCGGGTTCCTGAAGAGCGAGCTGGTCGACTCGAAGTCGACGAGGCGCATGTCGCCTCCCAGGCCCTGGCCCTCGCCACCGTCGGCGACGTCCATCCAGCGGCGCTGGTCGCCCCAACGGCGTCCCTCACCCCAGAGCTCGATCCCGCGCTCACGCATCAGGTACGACATGGCTGTCGCGGCGCTCGAGGCCGCCGGCAGCGCGGCGTCGGGGAAGTCGGTCATCAGGTCGCTGAGACCGTACGAGGCACGCAGGGCGTTGATGATGTCCATCCCATCGGACCAGTCACCGCCCACGCCGTTCATGGCCGCCTCGGCCTCGATGAGACGCATCTCGGCCGCGCTGGCCAGGCGGATGTCCGCGTTTCCGTTCCGGTACTTGTCCTGATTCAGGAACGGAACCTGGCCGAAGCCCTGCACCGCGAACGAGGCGAACTCGTTGTCCGTCTCCACCACCGGGATGCGCGGATCGTCGGTGACGACCCGGCTGTAACCACGGAACTGCGGCAGCGCGTCGCCGTCCGAGTTCGTGGCGATGACCCCGTCGTTGCCCCCATAGAACGTGAAGAGCATGGAGTAGGCGCGGTACGGCTCGTCTCCGTTCGCGTAGTACAGCTGGTTACGCGTGTCCGGATCGACGTCGTCCATGTTCAGATCGTAGGACCACGAGGGGTCCGTGATCTGGCCGGCGTCGCTGGCCGCTCCCGTCCAGTCGCCGAGCCACACACGGATCTGCGCGCGGCCGGCGTACCCGGCACGGACCAGGTCCGCGTCGGTGGCCAGGTTGATGGCGTTGGTGAAGTACTGCTCCGCCTCGTCGAGTCGAGCCGTGCTCGACTCCAACGACCCCGGCTCAGAACTGGTGGAGAACACCGTCTCGCACCAGGTCTCCGCGATGACGCGGTAGGAGAATCCGGCCATGAGGTTGGCGAACGCCTCGACGTCCGGATCCACCTCCTCGGCCCCGGCGAAGATCTCCAGGGCGGTCTGGGCGATGAAGCGCGCCTGGATCATGTCGTTGTAGAAGGAACCCTGACCCGGATCACCACCAGGCTCGATGTGTCCGGCCTGCTCCAGAGGCGAATGCCCCAGGGATCCCGTGGTGCCGCCGGGATAGATCTCCCGGCTGATGAGTGCGCTGGTGTAGCTGATGCTGTTCAGTCCCTCGGCGAGTCTCTGTCCCGCGCCGTTGACCAGCGCCTCGTGGGACTCGGGGCTCGCGAGGAACTCCTGCTGCACCGGCCCGGGGTTGGTGACGTCGCACCCCGTGAAGACCGTCACGGCCGCCAGAGCGGCCACGAAGGAAGTTCGTTGTCTGGAAAAGCTCATTGTATTCAGATCCTCTTAGAACGTGACCCGGAGGGCGATGAGGAAGGTGACCGGAGCCGGCGTGCGCTCGCTGGCGCCCAGACCAGGCTCGTTGGCACCGTCGTTGCCCAGGATCTCCGGATCCATCCACGGGACTTCCTTCTGCCACGTGTAGGAGTTGTTCAGAGAGAGCGTCAGGCTGGCGTTGCTCACCCGATCCGGGAACGCGAAGTCCACCGGGACCGTGGCCGACACGCTGCGGAGCTTGAAGTAGGCGCCGTCGTACCAGTAGTCGTCACCCAGGCTGGGGGTGCAGCGCGCCCGCCAGAGGGCCGGGGTCTCGGGAACCAGCGCCACCGACGTCTCCGGGTTCTGGTAGAACGGGCGGCACAGAGGCGAACGCACCGAACGACCGATGGAGATGGGGTTGGTGGAGGTGACGTGACCACCCCGGTACTCGCCGTTGGCGGCGAAGACGATGTTCCCCGGCACGCGCACCTGCGTGTTCAGGGCCACCTGCCGCGTGGGGATCTGCGGTCCGATGATGGCGTCCGTCTCGAACTCCGGATCCGCCACCTCGGTGGGGTTGGTGACGATGTCGCCACGCTCCACCGGGACCGGGTAGCCCTCTTCGATCCACCCGTTCAGGGCGGCGAAGGGAGCGGCGCCGCCGAGGTCGATGACCTCGGAGTTGTTGGTGCTGAGGTTGATGCCCAGGTCCCAGCCGTAGTCGGCGGTCTGGACGATGCCCAGGTTCAGGCCCAGCTCGATGCCGGAGTTCTTGATCTCACCGACGTTCTCGAGCTGGGAGCCCGTGAAGCCGGAGGACGGAACCTGCGACACCTGCATGAGCGCGTCGGTGGTGCTCTGGTTGAAGTAGGTGAAGACCGCGTTGATCCGGTCGTTCGCCCAGGAACCGTCGAAGCCCACCTCAAACTCGCCCGTGACCTCGGGACCGAGGTTCGGGTTACCCACGTTGTCCGGCACGAAGGCGGGAACACCGCCCCAACCCACCGGATCCCACGTACGCACGGCGTCGAACGCGCCGGGAGCGCGACCAGACTGACCGTACGCGGTACGGAGCTTCACCGTTCCGAAGCTCTCCGGCCAGAACATCTCGTCGGAGATGACCCAGCTCAGGCTGGCCTTGGGGTACACCTGGAGGCCGAAGCCCTCACCGAAGGCGCTGTTGCCGTCGACGCGGAGGCCCGTGGTGATGAAGTACTTGTCGCTGATGTCCAGCACGTTCTGGAAGAAGAATCCGGCGTTCCAGACCCGCTGACGATCCTCTTCGGAGAGCTTCACCGAAGCCGAGCTGATGGTGGGCTCGACGGCGCCGGGGAAGTCCTCACCCCAACCCTCGAGCTCACGGATCTCGTCACCCACCGCCTGACCACCCCAGGAGAAGCTCGTGCGGAGCGACTCGGTGAGGTCCGTGGAGAACGTACCCACGTAGTCGAAGGTGAGGAGACGGTTCTGCCAGAGGTTGTTCTGCAGCGCGCCCAGGGGGCGCTGGTTGAAGCCGTAAGGCCGGAGCTGACGGGCTTCCTGCTGCGAGAAGTCGTAACCGACGGTGAAACGGTTCGTCAGGTTCGGCAGGGGCGAGTAGGTCGCCGTACCACCGGTGGTGAACCGCTCGATGCGCTGCTGAATGTCGAAGGGCAGCACCTGGCCCACGCGATCGAAGTCCGTGCTGGCGAAGTAGTTCCGCTCACGACGGAAGGTGTTCAGCGTGATGCCCTGGGCGTTGTTGCCCGAGGCGGTGTTCTTCTGCCACTGGTTGGTGTAACCGGTGTTCCACTGCAGCTGCAGGTCCTCGAACGGCGTGAACGTGAAGTTCCCGCGCACCACCCACTTCTCGAGGAAGTCGTTCGGCAGCGCGCCGACCATGTCGTCGTAGCCGCCGGAGGCGAAGTACTGGAGGTTCTGACCACCACCGCGGACGGACAGGTTGTACTTCTGCGTCCACATGGAGCCGCCCTCGCGGCCCTCCCAGTACTCGTTCTCGCCCCAGTCCGGGATGGTCTCACCCCAGTCACCGCCGCCGAAGCCGAACCAGCCGTCGCGGAGGAACTGCTCGGCGAACATGTAGTTCGAGTCCGGGTTGTCCTCACACGTGAAGCCCGACTCGGGGAAGTCCGCGTCGACGTTGCGGCAGGGGTTACCGAAGACCGGGGTCCAACCGGTACCCTGCTGCACCTCGGCGGTCCACACCGGGGCGCCGCTGGCGCCGCGCTTGGTGAAGACCTGGATCACGCCCGCGGAGGCTTCCGTGCCGTACAGCGTGGTGGCGGCGGAGCCCTTGATGACCTCGATGCGCTCGATGTCGGCGGGGTTGATGGCGTCCAGCGGGCTGGCGGTGACGTTGGCGCCACGACCGGCCCGGTAGTCACGGGCCGCGGTCTGCGGGAACGCGCCGCTCATGATGCGCACACCATCGATGTAGATGATGGGCTGGTTGGACATGGCCACGGAGGAGTTACCACGAAGCACGATGCGCTTGCCCTGGCCGATCTCACCGCTGCCGCCCGTCACCTGAATGCCGGGCTGCGACGACTGCAGGATGTTGGTAGTCGCCTCCGGCACCCCAGGCATGTCGTCGACATTGAGCTGGGAGATGGAGTTACCGACCTCGCGACGGCGCGACGCGCCGGCGGTGCCGGTGACGACGATCTCGTCCAGGCCGAGGGCCTGAGAGTCGAGGCCGAAGTTCACCTCGACGGACTGACCG
>CAYGKI010000110.1:0-2872 GCA_964350235.1 uncultured Gemmatimonadaceae bacterium
CGCATTCCTGAGGGCGGCGGGCCAGTCGGCCCGGCGCCCTCCTCTACACGGCGTGCGTTTCTGATCCGCGCTCAATCCCCGGCGGAGCGCGCCCCCCGCGCCACACACGCCGCCGCGACCTCCTGCCTCGTGCTGGCGCAAGGACGCGCCAGTGTCGCGAACCCTACCCAGGTTCCCACCCCGAGGCGGGTCCCACATCCACGTCCCCGGATCTCCGCAACGTGGCCTGATACCTACGACTTCCGGGTGCGGGGGGTCCCACGGAGAGCAGGGCGCTATGGCTGGTACGAGCCGTGCACCTCTGGGTGATTGCTGTCGCTTCGAATCAGAGGGGCGGGGGCGACGTTCAAGGTCATCCAGAGGGGGAATATGTCGGCACGGTACGGTATGCACCCAAGCCCGGGCGGAGTCAGCGGGCGGACCTGGAGCCGCACATGAAGGTCCTCGTGACTGGAGCCGCAGGCTTCATCGGATCGCACCTTAGTGAGCGCCTGCTGAGAGGCGGTCACGACGTCGTGTCGCTGGACAGCTTCGACATGTTCTACGACCCGGCCATCAAGGAACGGAATCTCAAGGCGTCTCGGGCCTTCGGCACCTTCGAGGAGTTTCGTGGCGACATTCGTGATCCGGAGGTCTACGCTCGGCTGCCCGGGGACATCGACACCGT
This sequence comes from uncultured Gemmatimonadaceae bacterium, assembly GCA_964350235.1. Lineage (GTDB taxonomy): Bacteria > Gemmatimonadota > Gemmatimonadetes > Longimicrobiales > Gaopeijiaceae > JAWLHJ01. The sequence goes on from CAYGKI010000110.1 coordinate 668, forward strand.
CATTCATCTGGCCGCTCGCGCGGGCGTGCGCCCCTCCATCGAGCATCCTCAGCTGTACGTCGATGTGAATCTTCGGGGGACGATCCTGCTTCTCGACTTCATGCGTGAGCGGGGCATCCGCCGTCTTCTGTTCGGCTCGTCGTCGAGTGTCTACGGAGACACGGCGCCGGTGCCGTTTTCCGAAGAGGATCCCGGAGATCGACCGATCTCACCCTATGCGGCCACGAAGCGCGCCGGGGAGCTCCTGGTTCACGCGCACGGACACCTCTTCGGCATCGGCGCGCTTTGTCTGCGCTTTTTCACCGTGTACGGGCCCCGCCAGCGTCCGGACCTGGCCATCCACAAGTTTGCCCGCATGATGGCCGCAGGCGAGCCCATCCCGATGTTCGGGGACGGGGAGTCGGAGCGGGACTACACCTACATCGACGACATCCTCGACGGCATCGAGGGAGCGCTCGGACTACTCGCCAGGAGTCCGCACATCTACGACGTCGTGAACCTTGGCGGCGCGCGCACCATATCCCTCCGTGACATGATCGACCAGGTCGCCATCGCCATGGATGCGAAGCCCCGGATCTCGGCCATGCCCGCTCAGGCCGGCGACGTCCGCCGCACGTACGCCGATGTGTCGAAGGCCGAGCGGCTCTTCGACTATCGACCTGCGATGCCGTTCGCGGACGGTCTCCACCGATTCGCCGACTGGTTCCGCGCGGAGAACCCAGGGGGCTCGCGCCGTCGCCGCGGGAGCCGCACGACGTCGACATCGGTGGCCGCCCATGCGCGATGAGACAAGGGTCAGGGCTCGGAACATGCCTGGGCGCCGGCGAGCCGGACTGCTTCTGGCCGCGATGCTTTCCCTGGCTGGCTGTGCCTCCGGGGGGAACGCCACCTACGACGCCGGGACCCTTCCGCCCGTCGAGGTCAGCTCCACGCGAGTCGCCGAGGCCAACCGCCGAATCCTGGCAGCGAGGGCCGGAGCCGAGGCAGGCGCTTCCGAGCTACCGGATGGTTACCGGATCGGGGTGCGAGACCAGGTCCGGGTCGACGTATTCGGTGCAGAGACGTTCGATGGCACGTTCCCGGTGGGAGAGAGCGGAGACATCGCGCTCCCGCTTCTCGGTTCCGTCAGAGCGTCCGAGCTGACGGAGCGGGAGCTCGAGGTCGCCATCGAGAACAAGCTGCGGGACACCTACATGCGCGACCCGCATGTGACGGTCCGGATCGACGAGGTCTCGAGCCGTGGCGTGTCGGTGATCGGGTCCGTGCGTCAGCCCGGGGTCTACCAGATCATGGGGAGGAGCACCTTGCTCGATGTCCTCGCCATGGCCGAAGGGTTGACCGAGACCGCAGGGAACAGCGTGTTCGTGGTTCGCCCGGCCGTCGGGGACGAGGCAACCCCCCGCACCCTGAGGGTCGACGGGGCCGCGGACGACCTGGGGCCGCCAGGTAGCGCCGTCATGGAAGTCGATTTGGGGGCGCTGCTCACCTATGGGCACACGTCCGAGAATGTCGACGTGCTTCCGGGGGACATCGTGCAGGTCCGACCTGCGGGGCTCGTGTACGTGGCAGGGCAGGTGAATCGTCCGGGTGGTTTCCAGATCCCGACTGGTCCGCCTCTCACGGTTCTCCAGGCGCTCGCAATGGCCGAGGGCCTCGGGAGGACGGCCGCGGCGGATCGGACCGTCATCGTTCGTGAGGCCGAGGATGGGTCGAGGGAGGAGATCCCCATCCACCTCGACAAGATGATGAGCGGTGAGGTGGCGCCGCCTCAACTGCAGCCGCGCGACGTGCTCTTCGTTCCGAACAACCGGAGCAAAGCATGGCGCTTGGGTGTGCTGGGCGCCCTGGTGAGCATGCTCACCTTCAGAGGCTTGTTCTACTGATGGCCTCCGAGTCCAGGAGCGGGCGTTCGCTCGCTCGCGTCACGAACGGAGGACGACCCGTCTCTGCACGCTCCGGAGGGTATCGCGATCAGACCGCGATGGACGGGGGCGGCATCGAGGTAGACCTACGAACGCTCGTGGACATCCTGCGTCGAAGCAGGTGGTTGATCGGTCGGATCTTCCTCCTCGTGGTTGCGGCCGCCATCGTCTTCACCTTCTTCCAGACTCCGGTGTACCGCGCCAGCGCCTTGCTGGAGATCGGACGAGGAGACGGAAGCGTCCCCTCCGTGGCCAGCCTCTTCGCCGAGGGTGATCCCTCGGA
>CAYGKI010000110.1:2882-7036 GCA_964350235.1 uncultured Gemmatimonadaceae bacterium
ACCAATTTCGAGCTGCTTCGGAGCGAGACGCTCGCCACCCGCGTCATCGAGACGCTGGGCCTCGACCAGATGGAGGAGTTCGCTGCGGACGAGGAAGCCACGACCCAGAGCATCGTGGCAGCCTTTCTCGAACGCCTCGTCATCGACCCCGTCGCCGAGAGCCGGCTGGTGCGGGTGACCTTCTCAGCGGCATCCCCGGAGTTGGCGGCCCGTATCGTGAACGAAGTCGTGGCGTCATTCACGGACCTCCGCACGGAGATGCGCGAGGAGGGTGCGGAGCGGATCGCCGCCCAGGTCGAAGAAGTGGGAAAGAGGCTCGAGGAGTCCGAAGAAGACCTGAGGCGGTACGCGCAGGAGCACGGTCTTCCCTACCTGGTGGAGGAGGATCTCACCTCCGAGATCGGCACCCGGCTGCGGGAGCTGAGAACTTCATTGGCGGAAGCCCAGGGCGTGCGATACGAGAATCAGGCGCTGTTCAACGTGGTGTCGGACCAGGGCGGGGTCGACATCGTCGAGGACCCCGCGCTTCGGGAGCTGGAGTCCCAGCTGTCCGGGCTGCGCCGGGAGTACGCCAGGCTTTCCTCGACGTTCACCGATGACTATCCCGTCACGGCTGACGTTCTCAACCAGATCGGGAATGTCGAAGGGCTCATCGAGCGGGAGAGAGAGCGCGTCGCCGGAAGGATCGGGAGCGAGTACCAGCTCGCTTTGCAGCGGGAGGGGATGATCGCCCAGGCCATCGACGAGCAGGAGGAGCGTGCGAACCAGCTGGGTCCCGAGTCCGGGGGACACCACATCCTCCGGCAGGCGGTGCTCGCAAACCGAGCGCTCTACGTCACCCTCCACGAGCGGCAGCGTGACGCGGAGACCGCAGTGGCCATCGGACCCACCGATTTCTCCGTGGTGGATCCCGCGTTGCCTCCGACCGAGCCCTACCGACCCGTGTTTGCCATGACCCTCGGGCTCGCGGTCATGCTCGGACTGGTGCTCGGCGTCGGCGCTGCGTTCGTCAAGGAGCTGTTCGACGACACCCTGAAGACCGTGGGCGACCTCCCTCCATCCATGGAGCTGCCGGTCCTCGGCATGATCCCCGCGCACGAGGGTCGACCCGCCTTGGAATCGACGGTTCGCAAGGATTCGGGCGGCGGGTCCTGGCTTCGCATCGACATGCTGAAGAAGGGGGCCGCGCACAGCCATGCCATCGTCGACGCGTTCGGAGCCCTGCGTACCGCAGTTCTGTTCCGCAGCGGCGCGTCCGTGGCCCAGTCCATCCTGGTGTCGAGCTGCAGGGCGGGGGAGGGAAAGACCACCATCTCCGTGAACCTGGCCATGTCGCTGGCCAAGCTGGGCAGCCGGGTCCTGCTGGTGGACGCGGATCTTCGTCGGCCGTCGGTGCACCGGGCCCTGGGCATCGAGGCGCGGCTCGGGCTCGCCGAGCATCTGGAGGGCGGCCCAGGCTGGAAGGGCTTGGTCCGTTCGGGTGTGGCGGAAGGCCTGGATGTGCTCCCGTCCGGTGGGGAGACGTCGCGCGCGGCTGATCTCCTGGCGGGCCAGGGGATGGACGTCCTCCTGCGTGAAGCAGAGGCCCTCTACGACTTCGTGATCGTGGACGCGCCCGCGCTGTTCGTCAACGCGGCGGACGCGACGCTGCTGTCGCGGGTCGTAGACGGGGTGGTGGTCGTCGTGCGCAGCAATACGACGCCGAAAGCCCTGGTGGCTCGTCTCCCCAGAGAAGTGCCCAATCTCATGGGTGTCGTCGTGAACGACTTGCAAAAGGGCAACATGCCGGACTTCGGGGACTATTTCGCGGAGTATGCCACGACGCCGGAAGAGACGTCTCCCCGGTCTCGTCGATCGCCCAGTTCCGCCGAAGTCATGCCCCATGTCGCGCGGTCTGACAACCAACCGGAGCGTGTCTGATGACTACGAATTGGATCAAGTGGCTCGTCGGTGCGCACGGCAACGGCGAGGGCAGGCTGGACAAACGGAGGTCGTCCATGCGGGAAGCCTCCCCGGCCGCCCCGCTCATCGACGAGGACGAAACGCTCGTCAGCGAGCTCACGAGGGCGCGGCGTTACGAACAGACCCTCACGATCGTGGTGGTGTCCCCGGCGCGGTCCGACGGGAGCCGGGAAGGGCGCTCCGGCTCGAACGGCAATGGAGCCGACGGGCCGGAAGTGCTTCCGCTCCTTTCGGCCATGGGCCTTCGCGAGGCGCTGCGGGAGAGCGATGTCGTGTCCTATCGGCCCACGGAAGGTTGGTTCGTCCTGGGCCTGCCCCAGTCCGATGGCGAGGAAGCGCGTCAGGCCATGGCTCGGGTGGCGGAGCTGTTCCACAGGCGCCTGCACATCGACCTGGTGGCCGGCGCGGCCTCGTTTCCCGCGGACGGCCTCACGCTCGACGATCTCGAGCGTACGGCGCGTGGGAGGGCGGAAGCGGTGGGCCCCGCGAACCCGTCCACCGGGTCGAAGGAGCGTCCGTCCCCTCACGACCATCCCGCGCATCGCCGCAACGGACGCCGTCGCGTCTCACCGGCGGTCTCCCGGTCCGAGATCGCCCGCGAAGCCCCCAGGAGTGAATGACCATGCCCGTCTACCTTGGATCGTCCGAAGAGGCGCGGCGTGGGGCTTCCTTTCCGGCCCACCTGCTCCGGGAGCCGCGGTGGTATGAGCTCGAGGGTCCGCGCATGCTCAGTCGACGCGCCTATCGGGACATCATGCGTGTTCTCGACGTCGTGATCTCGCTCGCCGTCCTCCCGGTCGTGGTACCGATGCTCGCGCTGTGCGCCTTGGCCGTGCGCATCGACACCCCGGGGGCTCCGTTCTTCACCCAGCTGCGCACCGGGCGGCATGGCCGCCGGTTCGGGATGTACAAGATGCGCACCATGGTGGAGAACGCGGCCGAGCTCAAGGAGAAGTACGCCCACCTGAACCAGCTCACCTGGCCTGACTTCAAGATCAAGGACGACCCTCGCGTGACCCGCGTGGGCGCGTTTCTTCGACGCACCAGTCTCGACGAGCTCCCGCAGGTCTTCAACGTGCTCGCCGGCGACATGGGCCTCGTCGGTCCGCGGCCGACCTCGTTCGCCGCCGACACCTACAGCCTCTGGCACACGGCACGTCTCGACGTTAAGCCCGGCTTGACGGGCCTGTGGCAGGTGTCCGGGCGTGCGGATCTGGACTTCGACGACCGACTCCGCCTCGACATCGCCTACATGCAGAACCGCTGTCTCACGCTGGATCTGCTGATCCTGATCCGAACGGTCGGTGCAGTCTTCGGCGGTCGAGGCGCATCATGACGGGTTCCCCTCGATGACCATCGCATTCTGGTGTCTGGTGGCCGTGGTGGCCTATGGATACTTCGGGTATCCGCTCACGCTCGTGATTGCGGGTCTTCTGCTCAACCGGAAGGTCAAAAAGGGGCCCGCGACTCCGACCTTGAGCGTCGTCATCGCGGCGTACGACGAGGCTGACCACATCGAGGAGCGTCTGCGCAACCTCTTCCAGGCGCGATACCCGCCCGACCGCATCGAGCTCGTGGTCGCGTCCGACGGTTCCACCGATGACACGGTGGCGCTCGCCTCGGGCGTGGATCCGTCCCGGGTCCAGGTTCTGGACCTCCCGCGCCGGGGGAAGGCCTCGGCGCTCGCGGCAGCCGTGGAGCATGCCACCGGCGACATCCTCGTCTTCACGGACGCGAACACGATGTTCCATCGTGACGCCTTGTCCATGCTTGCGCGCAACTTCGCCGATCCGGACGTGGGAGGCGTCGCGGGCAGGACGGAGTACCTGGTCGGCGCGGGGGACCACTCGTCCGGCAGGGGCGAGGATCTCTACTGGCGCTACGACACCTGGCTCAAGAACCTCGAGACGAGGACCGGAAGCGTGGTTTCCGCCCATGGTGGCATGTACGCCATCCGGCGGGAGCTCTTCCGTGCGGTGGAGGACCCCGCGGTGACCGACGATTTCGCCATCTCGACCGCCGTCGTAGCCCAGGGGAAGCGCCTCGTGTTCGAACGTGCGGCGCTCGGCGTCGAGAGGACCATGCCCCGGAGCGGGCCCGAGTTCCGCCGCCGTGTACGGCTCATGACCCGCGGGCTGTCGGGCGTGCTGCTCCGCCGTGAGCTCCTCAACCCGTTTCGCTACGGGTTCTAC
>CAYGKI010000110.1:7046-9335 GCA_964350235.1 uncultured Gemmatimonadaceae bacterium
GGCGCTGGCATCCCGGAATGTGCTGCGGCGCTCCCTCCCCATCTTCCTTCCGCCCTTGTTCGTCGTAAGCCTCCTCTTGGCGCCGACCAGCACGTTCTACTTCGTCGTGGCGGCCGCCCAGGTAGTGTTTCTTTCCCTGGCGATCTTCGGGTGGGCGATGCGTGGAAGCCGGATCGGAAGGAACCCCGTCTTCTACGTTCCGTTCTTCTTCTGCCTCGCGAACCTCGCTTGCGCGGCCGCGCTGAGAAACCTCTTCCAGGGTAGGCGCATCGAGCGCTGGACACCTCAGAGACATGCCGCCGCCCAGGGCGGGGACGGGTGAGCCCTCCTCCGGTTGTGGTCCTGGGACTCGACTGCGCCACCGGACTGCAGGTGGCGAGGGTGTTCGCAGGCAGGGGTATCGACGTCATCGGGATCGCCGAGGACCTCGGACACCCCTGCACACGGACCCGAAGCTGTCGCCGCTTGATCCGGGCCGGTCGTGACTCCGAAGGCATGGTATCCGCGCTCCACGGGCTCGCGCGGGATCTGGACGGGCCTGCCGTGCTCGTTCCGTGCACCGATCTCGCCGTGGTCGGTATCGCGCGGCACAGGGAGGCGTTGAGGAAGGATTTCCTCACCTCGATGCCCTCCTCCTCCGTCATCGAGCAGCTCATGGACAAAGCGGCCTTCGCGGAGTTCGCGACGGCGCACGACATCCCGGTCCCGGGAACCCATGTGGTGCGGACGCGCGACGACGCCGAGCGGGCGGCCCGCCGGACCCGCTACCCCTGCGTTCTGAAGCCCGCGCTCAAGTCCGTTCGGTGGGATGACCACGCCGCCGCCAAAGCGCTCGTCGCCGACGCCCCGCACACCCTGCTCGAGCTCTTCGACCGTCACGCACCCCTGGCCGACCGATTCGTGGTTCAAGAGCTCATCCCCGGCGAGGCTACGGATCACTACACGTGCGACGGATACTTCTCGGCCGACGGAGCCCCCCTGGCGCTGTTCACCGCTCGGAAGCTGCGCCAATGGCCCCCGGTGGTGGGCCAGGGTTGCATCAGCGTGGAGCATCGGAACGACGAAGTGCGCGATCAGGCCATCGCCCTGTTCAAGGAGGCGGGTCACCACGGCCAGGGCTACGTCGAGTCCATGTGGGATGCCCGCGCCGGACGGTACGTCGTCATCGAAGCCAACGTGGGCCGCCCAACCGGAAGGTCCACGGCCGCCGAGCACGCAGGCGTCGAGTTGCTCATGACCATGTACAACGATCTCGTGGGCGCGCCCCTCCCAGAGGGGCGGTCCCAACGCTACCGGGGGGCGAAATGGATCTACCTGCGGCGAGACCTTCAGGCGTGTGCCTCCCTGCTCTTGCGGCGGCGCATCACCCCGCTCGCGATCCTGCGGTCCTGGCGCGGGCGATTCGCGTTCGCCGTTTTCTCATGGCGTGACCCCGTTCCGTTCGTGGCGGACCTCGCCCGCTCCTTCCGCCACGCGCTGTCCACGCCATGGAAGTCGAAGCTCGAGGACCGAGCGGCACCGGAGCTGCGCTCGGCGGTCGTGGGACGGTTGCCGTCGGTTCTGGGCCGTTGAGACGAATGGGCGGCATCACTCTTTCGGCGCCGGCGACGGCCCTCGCGCTGGTGCTTCTCTATACGAACTGGCCGGTGGTGGCTGCGCAGCGCGGCTTCGTACCCTCCGCGTCCGTGGCGCTGGTGCCCATCCTTCTGGCGGTGGCCGCCACCCACCAGCTCGTCATCCGGCGGCGTCCCATCGTCCTCGATCGGACGCTGCTCCTGATGATCGGCTACCTATGCGTTCTTCTGATCTCGTCGTTCTCCGCGCAGGGATATGACGTCGCGTTGGAGCGCATCCTGGTCTTCGTCAGCGAAGGCCTGATGATCGTCTTCCTGATACGGCAGGCGGTTCGCAGCTCGCCCGATCTGCGGGTCGTCATCGTCGCCACCGTAGCCGCGGCGTGCCTGCTTGCGGGGCTGACCGTCTTCCAGGCCGCCACGGGGAGCTACGACCAGGAGTTCATGGGGCTCGCACCGCGGAGCACGGAGCATGTCGAGGAAGCCCCCCGCCAGGTGTCCGCGGGACAGGAAATCGGTCTGGAGCACCGTGCCCGGGGACCCGTGGACGAGCCGAATCGGTTCGCCCAGATCCTGTTGATGGCCGGAGTGCTCTCGGTGATCGTCGCCCTCAACGAGCCCATGCTCGGAGTCCTGCGCGCCGACGAGGAACGTCTGCTCGGACGGGCGGCGGCGGAGATCGTCCTCGACGCCGGACCGCTGCTCGCCGCGCCCA
>CAYGKI010000111.1:0-9325 GCA_964350235.1 uncultured Gemmatimonadaceae bacterium
ATACGCTTTTCGTCCTGGAACGAGAGAGGGCCGTGAGCGCCGCCGTGACCGGTGTGGTTCCGGGCTGGCGGCGCAATCTCCGGCTGACCCTCGCCGGCGCGCTGGTGGACCAGGACGCGGAGCTGCTCGACAACGCGCTCGCTCCGTCCACCGACTATCAGCTGTCCCGGCCCGGCGCCGTCCTCGGGGACGTCCGGGCGACGCTCCTGTTCTCCACGGCCCGCTCGTACGCGTTCCAGCTCGGCGGCTCACGGGGCTTCGATCTGTACCTGAGCGCGCGGACGCGCCACGAGATGTCCTTGCCCGACTCGCTTTCCGGCATGGTGGGCCAGGATCGCTCGTTGGACGACGTGGTAGGGCGCCTGCGCGGGTATCTCCCCCTGGGTGGGCCAGGGCACGCCCCGCACGTCCTGGCCGTGCAGCTCGCCGGGGGCGTGGCTCGAGGACCGGACGCGCCGGGGGGGCACTTCGAGGTGGGCGGAGCTTCCGGGAGACCGGAAACCGTGACCGGCCTCTCGCTGTTCGGGGGCTCTCCCATCTTCTTCCCGACACGGGGCTACGCGCGGGGGAGCCGGCAGGGCAGGGTGGCGTGGTCCGCCAGCGGTGAGTACCGGTTTCCGCTGAAGCTCGTGCATCGAGGGCTGGGTGCCTGGCCCGTCTACCTGGGGAGGGTCGTGGGCGCGCTGTTCGCCGAGGCGGGAGACGCGTGGGACCCGTCCACCACGGAGCCGTTCCTGGGTGCCGCTCGGCGCCCCATGGCATCGTTGGGAGGAGAGCTGACTGCCGAGGTCGTGGCACTCTACGACTTCTCGCTGGTGCTCCGGACAGGGATCGCCGTCCCCCTGGTGGACGGCGGAGACCCCCAGCTCTACCTGAGGTTGGGACTCCCCTTCTGACATGGGGGCACGTCGTCCCGGGCCCGGTGGGTCGGCCCGACGACGTGGCCCGTGGCTGGCCGGTGGGGAGCGTGTCCCCGGGCCCATCGTCTTCGCTCGACGCCCCCGAGCGGAGCACGGAACCGAACAGGTGCCGAAGGTGTAGGGTGCTGTTCGTGGTCGGGAGAGGGGTGAACGCGCCGTCGACGACGCCGCTGGCCATGGCCGCAGCGCACCCCTCCGGAGCAGATCCGGCGCGGGACGGAGCTTTTCGGAACGACGGGGTTTTTCGCCTCCAGGACCCTGCTTGACCACAACATATTGGGGTCCTATAGTGCCTCCACCCAATATCCGGTACGGTCTCTCGGGGCCTTTCCACATGTAGATCCACGGCGGGAGCCGCTTCCCGCCGTTTTTCGACTCTGTATACAGCGTTTTCCACGCATCTTTTCCACAGCCACACCACAGGAGCGTCGTCCGTCATGCCCCGACTCCACACCCCGCGCCCACCCCGGGAGCCCGTGATCTTCGACGATGTCCTTCCTGACGACCTTCCGGCCGCCGATCTCACCGAGAACGCCCGGATCGTTCTGGGGAAGCGCTATCTGAAGAAGGATCCGGAGGGCGTCCCCACGGAGGAGCCGGAGGTGATGTTCTGGCGCGTGGCGCGGACCATCGCCGGCGTGGACGCGGACTACGGGGCGTCGGAAGCGGCGGTGGAAGAGGTGGCCCGGCAGTTCTACGACCTCATGATCAACGGCAAGTTCGAGCCGAACTCGCCCACGCTCATGAACGCCGGGAGGCCTCTGGGTCAGCTGTCGGCATGCTTCGTCCTTCCGGTGGACGATGCCCTGTCCAACGGGAAGAGCGGCATCTACGACACGCTTCGCTCCATGGCGCTGGTGCACCAGTCCGGTGGGGGCACCGGCTTCTCGTTCTCCCGTCTCCGGCCCGAGGGGGAGACGGTGCGCTCCACCATGGGCGTGGCGTCCGGGCCGGTCTCCTTCATGAAGCTCTACGACGCGAGCACGGACGTCGTGAAGCAGGGCGGAACCCGGAGGGGGGCGAACATGGGCATCCTCCGCGTGGACCATCCGGACATCCGACGGTTCATCGCCTGCAAGAACGACACGTCCCAGATCACGAACTTCAACATCTCCGTGGCCATCACGGACGCGTTCATGGACGCCGTGGCCAACGACGAGGACTACGACCTCGTCAATCCGAAGACCGGGGTCGTGGTGGGACAGGAGAACGCCCGGGACATCTTCGGAATGATCGTCCACGGAGCGTGGCTCACGGGTGAGCCGGGCACGTTCTTCATCGATCGCGCCAACGAGTACAACCCGGTGCCGCATCTCGGCGCCTACGAGGCCACCAACCCCTGTGGCGAGCAGCCGCTGCTGTCGTACGACGTCTGCAACCTGGGCAGCGTGAACCTGGGGCTTTTCGTGAAGCCCGACGCCCGCCCCGGAACCGACCCCGACGAGGGGATCGACTGGGAGAGCCTGCGCCAGGTGGTGCATCTCTCCACCCACTTCCTGGACAACGTCATCGACGCGAACCAGTACCCGCTCCCCGCCATCCACGATCTCGCGCAGCGGATCCGTAGGGTCGGGCTGGGCGTCATGGGGTGGGCGGACATGCTCGTGCGCCTGGGGATTCCCTACGACTCGCCCGAGGGCGTGGACCTGGGCCGCAAGGTCATGGGCTTCCTGAACGAGGAGGCCCGGGTCGCGTCGGAGAAGCTTGCCGCGACCCGGGGCGTGTTCACCGAGTGGGAGCAGTCCATCTGGGGACCGGACGCCACCGCGGCCCGGCACCCCGACGGATCACGCGTCCGGCCCGAGCGTCGGCTGCGCAACTGCAACCTGACCACCGTGGCGCCCACCGGGACCATCTCCATCTTCGCCGGGTGCTCGGGCGGCATCGAGCCGCTCTTCGCCGTCGCGTTCATGCGGAACCAGGCGGGCTCCCTCATGCCGGATGTCAACCCGGACTTCGTCCGTATGGCGAAGGAAGGCGGCTGGTACTCCGAGGAGCTCATGGAGCGGATCGCCCAGGAAGGGCACATCCACTTCGACGAGGTCCCCGAGGATATCCAGCGGGTCTTCCGGACGGCCCACGACATCACCCCCGAGTGGCACGTGCGGATGCAGGCTTCCTTCCAGGAGCATTGTGATTCCGCCATCTCCAAGACCACCAACTTCCCCCGCGAGGCGACGGAAGAGCAGGTCAGGGAGATCTACGAGCTCGCCTTCAGCCTCGGCTGCAAGGGCGTGACCGTCTATCGGGACGGATCCCGCGAGGGCCAGGTGCTCTCCACCGGCAAGACGGCGCAGAAGGACGTTCCGGAAGAGGTCACCGCCAACATCTCCGAGCTGGAGCACCAGCTCGCCGATGCCCGTGAAGAGGCGCACAACCTCCGCCACGAGAACGAGCGGCTCCGCGTGGAGCTCCGGGAGCACGACATGACGGCGGGCGCCGCGAGGCAGAAGCGCCAGCGGCCGCAGGCGCTCCGTGGCTACACCATGAAGATGATCTCCCCCCTCGGCGATCTCTACGTGACCATCAACGAGGACCAGAGCGGACGGCCTTTCGAGGTGTTCTGCACTCTGGGCAAGGCCGGCGGCCCGGCCATGGCCGACGCCGAGGCCATCGGGCGCCTCATCTCGCTGGGACTCCGCTCCGGGATCCCCATTGCCCGGGTCAAGGACCAGCTCCGGGGGATCTCCTGCGATCGCGCCGTGGGGCTCGGGCCGAACAAGGTGCTGTCCGCTCCCGACGCCATCGGTCAGGCCATCGAGCGCTACCTGGAGGAGAAGGAAGGCGTCCAGGAGGCGCTTCCCCTCACCGCGCCCATCGGCAGCAACGCCGGCGACACGCAGCCCACGCCGTCCGGCACCGCTTATCAGGGCCCCGAGCTGTTCGACATGGGGACCTGCCCGGACTGTGGCTCTGGCCAGCTGGCCTTCGAAGAGGGGTGCAAGAAGTGCCACGTCTGTGGGTACAGCGAGTGCGGCTGAGTCCCGGGCGGTGACCCCGGCCCATCCCGAGATGGGTCGGACGTCCGATGGAGGGCGGGGATCCGGATCGTCGGGTCCCCGCCCTTCGCCGTTCCCGGCCCCATGGACCGCGGGCCGCGGGGACCCGGCTTCAGTAGTGTGGCCAGATGCCCGGGGTCACCAACTCCACCGAATGCCCATCGAGGTCCCGGAGATAGAGGCTGGTCCCTCCGCGGGCCCATTGGACCTCGCTCTCGATCTCCACGCCGTGGGAGGCGAGGTGGGCCCGCCAGCGGTCCACGTCCTGGCTCCTGATGGAGAGGGCGACATGGGAGGTGCCGTGGCTTCCGTGCGGAGGGATCCAGCCCCCCTCGGACGTCGTTCCTTCGGCGGCGGATCCGGCCAGGAAGAGCAGCAGCATGGAGCGCCCCCCGGCATGCAGGGGGACGAAGCTCTCTCCGCCGTCCAGCCGGGCCAGGCCCAGGACGCGCTGATAGAAAGCCGCGGCCTTCTCGACGTCGTCGACGTACAGGACGGTTTCGACGACGCCGTCGGTGGAGGGGCCAGGCCCCATGGACTCATCTCCGAGTTCGAGGAACGCCCGTCCAAGGGACCCTTCGCCACGGTCCGCGGCAAGGGATCGTTCGGGCCGGTGTGCGGTATCACCCGCCGCCCATGAAACACTCCATTCGGACGATCGTCTCGGCGCTGGCTGCGGCCGCGGTGGTCGGCGCGGCCCCGGTGAACGCCCAGGAGGCCGAGCCGCCGGGCCTGACCGTGCCCCTGGACTTCACCACGCCTCGAGGTCCCGTGCGTGCGCTGAGCCCGGTGAACAGGGCGGATGCCCTTTATTTCTCCGGCGATCCGAGGGCGTCGTTCGCGCTGCTCGACGAGTATCTCAAGGTCTCACCCGACGAGTACGAGGTCCTGTGGAGAGCCGCCCGTGCCGCCGTGATCCTGGGTGTGTCGGTGGAAGGATCCCGCGAGCAGAACGGTTGGCTGGACCCCGCCATGGAGCTCTCCGACAGGGCCGTGGCCCTGGAGCCCGAAGGCATCGACGGGCTCTACTGGAGAGGGGCGGCGCACGGGCGCCGGGCCATGAACGCTTCCCCGGGATACGCCACGGAGCTGGCCCAGCGGGTCTACGACGACGCCAACGCCATCCTGGCCCAGGACTCCCTTCATGGGGGCGCCCACAACCTGCTCGGTAAGCTCAGCTACGAGGTGATGAGTCTTTCGCGCTTCGAGCGGGCCATGGGCCGGATCTTCATGGGGAACGAGGCACTCTCCAGCGCGAGCTGGGAGAACGCGGAGTACCACCTGGAGGCGGCCGCCGAGGCCTGGCCTGACCTGGTCCTGTTCCAGTTCGATCTCGCCCAGCTGTACCTCAAGCGGGATCGGGACGAAGATGCCCGGGCGGTGTTCAGGCGCGTCCTCGAGCTTCCCGCGGTCCACCCGCCGGACTTCGAGTTCCACGCGCAGGCGCGCGAGGCCTTGTCCGAGCTCGGCTCGTGATTCGGGCTCGTGGCGGCGCCCCCGTGCTGGGCGCTCGTCGGCGGGCATTCGTGGCGGGCCTCGTCCTGTTCCTCACCACGGGGTGCGCCGGAGACGCGTCGGGACCCACGCCGGGGAGCCCCGGCTTCGACGGCGAGACGGCACTCGAGCTGGTCCGGCGCCAGGTGGCCTTCGGTCCCCGCGTCCCGGGCACGCCCGGACACGCGAGCCAGCTCGGGTGGATGATCGCGCGCCTGGATTCGCTGGCGCCCGAGGTCACCGCGGACACGTTCACGCACGTGACCACGGCCCAGGACACGCTGACGCTCACCAACGTCATCGCCCGGTTCCGGCCCGAGGCGTCCCGCCGCATCCTGTTGCTGGCCCATTGGGATACGAGGCCGTGGTCGGACGCCGCCCCCGACTCCTCGCTTCACCAGGTGCCGGTTCCCGGAGCGAACGACGGGGCTTCGGGCACCGCCGTGCTCCTCCATCTCGCGGAGCTCCTGGCCCAGGCACCGCCTCCGGTGGGGGTGGATCTCCTCCTCACCGACGGAGAGGACTACGGGCCCACCCCCGACGACATGTTCCTCGGCGCGATCCGTTACGCCGAGCGGCTGGCCGACATGGAGGTCCGCCCGGTCTACGGGGTGCTGCTGGACATGGTGGGCGACGCGGATCCGCTCTTTCCCGTGGAAGGGTACTCCGCCCAGTACGCGTCGGTGGTCGTGCGCAAGGTATGGGACGCGGCGGAGCGGTTGGGATTCGGGGACACGTTCCCTCGCAGGGCCGGTCCTCCCGTGGGTGACGACCATATCCCGCTCATCGAAGCCGGCCTTGCCACGGCCAACGTCATCGACTTCTCCTACGGTCCGGGGCACGCCTACTGGCATACCCCCGACGACGTGCCCGAGAATCTGAGCGCGCGTACGCTCGGCATGGTGGGACAGGTCGTCACGGAGCTCATCTACTCGGGCGGCTGAGCGCCGCCTCTCCCCGATTCCCGTCAGCATCCCCGAGAGGCCCAGTGTCCACACCGTCACACGTGAAAGTCGCCGTCGCACAGCCATCCGGTGCCCCGTTCGATCAGGCTCGGGCCGTGGACCGCGTCGCGGCCATGACCGCGGAGGCGGCGGCCGACGGAGCGGAGCTGGTGCTCTTCCCCGAGGCGTTCGTGGGGGGATATCCGTGGGGCCTCAGCTTCGGGACCGCGGTGGGCGGTCGAACGGAGACCGGCCGGGAGATGTTCCAGCGCTACTGGTCCGCCGCGGTGGATGTGCCTGGACCGGAGGTGGACCGGATGGGTGAGGCGGCACGGGAGGCCGGTGTCTACCTGTGCGTGGGGGTCATCGAGCGGGACAGCACCCACAGCCGTGGCACGCTCTTTTGCACGCTCCTCTACTTCGGTCCGGACGGGACCCTCCTGGGCAAGCACCGGAAGCTCAAGCCCACGGGCGCGGAGCGTCTGGTGTGGGGCGAAGGGGACGGGAGCACGCTCACCACGGTAGAGACGCCCTTCGGTACCCTCGGCGGACTGATCTGCTGGGAGAACTACATGCCTCTCGCCCGCATGGCCATGTACGGAAAGGGAGTGGACATCTACGTGGCGCCCACTGCAGACGCCCGGGACCGTTGGCTCTCCACGCTGCAGCATATCGCCCTGGAAGGCCGCTGCTTCGTGCTGGGATGCAACCAGTACGTCACCAGGGACATGTTCCCGGACGATCTACCCGGCGCAACCGAGGAGCTGGGCGACCGGCCGGATCCCCTCTGTCGAGGCGGGTCCGTGATCTATGGCCCCCAGGGGGACCTTCTGGCGGGACCCCTGTGGGATGAGGAAGGACTGCTCATGGCGGAGCTGGAGCTGGCCGCCATCGCCCGGGGGAAGTTCGACTTCGACGTCACGGGGCACTACGCGAGACCCGACGTGTTCACCCTGCTGGTGGACGAGCGTCCCAAGATCACGGTGGGTCGGAAGGATGAGGGCGGTACGGCCGGCTGACCACGGTGCACACCGTCCGCGGTCCAGCTCAGTCCGTCGACGCCACTACCATTCGATGGATCCCTGTTGGGTCGTATCGATCTCCTTCCCGTCGCCGTCCCCGAGAAGTACCTGCTCGATCTGTTCGTAGAGGAAGGCTCGCGCCTTGGCGTCTCTCGGGTCGAGCCCGTAGTGGTTGATGAGCTGGGTCTGATGCTGGAGCCATTCCTTCCAGCAGGAGGCACAGATCTCCGAGGCGATCCGAGCTCCGAGCTCGTTTCGGAACGGCGGCTTCTCGAGCCCGGGGACGTCGTCGTCGCACCGACGGCAGTGGATGGGATCGCTCATGGGCAGGGTTCGGTGGGGAGAAGTCGGGATGCGTCGCGGTGGATTGCCCGGGGGATGTCAGGCCGTGCGTCGAGATCCTCCGGAGGGCCGCCGATACCCGCGGTCCCGTCTCGGGGTCCCTTCCGCGGGGGGTGGCGCTCCATCTCATCGACCGGGGTGGGAGCGTGGACGGCTTTCCGTACCGGAGTTAATTTTGAAGGCTGAGTCAACAGCCTGCCGAGGGAACGACATGGCTTTGAACAAGAAGCAGCTGGCACATATCGAGAAGCGTCTGCTCGACGAGCGGGCCCGCGCCCTGAAGGCGCTCGGCCTTTTCGACGAGATGGCCAAGGCCGACCGGGAATCGGGTGACTCCGACCTGGCCGCATATACCGACCACATGGCGGATCAGGGCACGGAAGCCATGGAGCGGGAGAAGGCCGCCGCGTTCGCCACCAAGGAAGGGCGGTACCTCTACCGCCTGGAGGAAGCGCTGCGCAGGCTGTACAACGACCCGAAGAGCTTCGGGACGTGCCATACCTGTGGCGCGGATGTGGGGTTCGAGCGCTTGGACGCCCTTCCCCATGCGCGGTACTGCATCGACTGCAAGCGTAAGGAAGAAGAAGCGGCCTGAGGGCCTCGCTTCCCACATCCTGTTCCCCCGAGCGGGCTGGCCGCCTGGCTCAGCCCGCCGAGCGAACCACGTCGAGGAGCTCCCTGCCGAGGAGCTCCAGCCGCCACGGGCGCATCCCTTCCACCGCAGCCAGCTCCTCCATGGTCGAGGGGCCGGAAGTGGCGATGTCCAACATCACGGAGTTGGACAGCAGCGTGCCCCGAGGAAGGTCCACCTCGGACGCCTTCCGGTTCCGCACGTCCTTGAGCCGATTGACCAGGTCTTCCACCTCCGGCGGCGGGCGCCCCGGCCCCCGGGTCGCGGCCTTCGGGTAGGGCTGGAGCTCCGACTCGGGCGCCAGGGCGATCCGCTGAAGCCGCTCGATGAGCGCCTGTCCCTCCGACCGCGCCAGGTTGCTGGGAAAGCCCTTGATGTTGCCCAGGTCCTCCACGTGCTTCGGATGATGGACGACGACGTCCAGAAGCGGCTTGTCGCCGACGACACGGAAGGCGGCGCGGTCTCTCGCGCGGGCGATATCGTCCCTCCAGTAGAGGGCTTCGCGCAGGGCGGCGACCTGTCGGGTGGAGAGCTCCTTCGTTCCCTTCACGCGGATGACCGGGTCCTCGGGCTCCTGGTCGGCTGCGTCGGCGGCCTCCGCCACCGCCTCCAGGGCCCGGCACTCCTGCTGGGCCCACGCGGTCCGGCCCGCTTCCTCCAGCTCGGCCATGAGCTGGTCGGCGAGTCGGAAGAGGTATCGGGTGTCGTTGGCGGCGTACTCCAACATGCCCTCGCTCAGGGGGCGCTCGGCCCAATCCGCCCGCTGGTACTTCTTGGACAGCTTCACGCCGAACCGCTCCTCCAGGAGTGGCGCCAGCCCCAGGGACGTGAGCCCGAGGAGGGAAGCTGCGATCTGGGTGTCGAACAGCCCGTGGACCCGCAGTCCCAGCTCCCCTCCGAGAAGCCGTAGGTCGAAGTCCGAGCCGTGCATGACCACGGGGACGTCCGCCCGCTCCAGGCAATCCCCGAAGAG
>CAYGKI010000112.1:0-9246 GCA_964350235.1 uncultured Gemmatimonadaceae bacterium
GAGCTGGAGGTCGTGCGAAGCACCACGGGCAACCTGGATCCGAAGTTCGGACACGCTATCACCGGACCGGACCTCATCGCCTTCCAGAAGCTCGTGCGCCGGGTCCCCGTGTCCGACTCGGTGCTCCGCTACGCCGTGGGCCTGGTGCGGGCCAGCCGGCCGTCGCCCAACGGCGACAGCCTGGACTTCGTGAAGAAGTGGATCGCCTACGGCGCTTCGGTGCGCGCCGCCCAGTACCTGGTCCTGGGGGCCAAGGCCCGCGCCCTCACGGAAGGGCGGTACCATGTGACCTTCGAAGACATCAAGGCGTTGGCGCACCCCGTCCTCCGGCACCGGGTGCTCACCAACTTCCACGCCGAGTCCGAGGGGCGGACCTCCAGGGAGCTCATCGACATGCTTCTGGAAGCGGTACCGGTTCCGTCCTCGGGGATGTAGGGAGGCCCCGTGGCGAAGACGCGTACGGCCGCTGGCGGCGCCCGATTCCTGGACCCCACGGTCCTGAGTCGCATCGGGAACCTTGAGCTGCTGGCGAGAACGGTGGTGGACGGATTCCTCACGGGGCTCCACCGCTCGCCCTACCTGGGCTTCAGCACGGACTTCGCCGAGCACCGCGCCTACATGCCGGGAGACGACGTCCGCCGCATCGACTGGCGCCTCTTCGCCCGCACCGACCGCCACTACATCAAGCTCTTCGAGGCCGAGACCAACGCCAACGTGGCCATCCTCCTGGACGTCTCCGCGTCCATGAGCTACGGCAGCCATGAGGTCTCGAAGCTCGACTACGGCAGGTACCTGGCGGCGTGTCTGGGATACATGTCCAACCGACAGCGCGACCGGGTCGGGCTGGTCACCTTCGACCACGAGATGGTGGAGTACCTGCCACCTTCCATGCGCCCCCCGGAGACCATGCTCCACCTCCTGGACCGGGTGGAGGCCGGCCGCGCCGGGAGCCTGGGCCCGCCGCTCCTGCGGGCCACCGAGCTGCTCGGGCGGAAGGGCATCGTCATGCTGGTCTCGGATCTGTACGAGGATCCGGCGGACATCCTCGGGGCCGTGGGTCCTCTCCGGGCACGGGGCCACGACGTCATCGTCTTCCATGTCCTCGACCCCATGGAGCTGAGCTTCTCCTTCCAGGGCGCGTCGGGGTTCGAGGACCTGGAGACCGGCGAGCAGATCCCGGTGGTCCCGGAAAGAATGCAGGCCGGGTACCGGAAGCTCATGGACGAGCACCTGGAGTCCGTGGCCAAGCGGTTCAGCGACAACCGCATCGACTACGTGCTGCTGGACACCTCCAAGCCGCTGGACGAGGCGCTCTTCCGATACCTGCTGGCCCGTGAGCGGCTGAGGAGTGCCCGTTGAGCTTTCTCGTACCCCTCTTCCTCATCGGGCTGGCGGGCGTCGCCGTCCCCATCGTCGTCCATCTCACCCGGCGGCAGCGCAGGAACGTGGTGCGCTTCCCGTCCCTCATGTTCCTGCAGAAGATCCCCTACCAGGAGCAGAGGAGACGACGGGTTCAGAACTGGTTCCTCCTGCTCCTGAGGGCCCTGGCGCTGGCCCTCATCGTGTTCGCCTTCGCCCGTCCCTTCTTCGATCGCTCGGACCTCGCCGCGGGCACGACGGCGGGGCCACGGGAGCTGGTGCTCCTCGTGGACCGGTCGTACAGCATGGAGGTGGGGGACCGGCTGGACCGCGTGCGGTCCGAGGTCGCGGACATCGTCTCGGGGATGGGGCCGCTGGACCGCGCGAGCCTGGTGGTCTTCGATCAGAGCGCCAACGTCCTTCTGCGCTCCACCACCGACCGGGGACGCATCGCATCCGTGATGGACACCGTCCGGGCCGGCGCGGGCGTCACCCGATTCGGTCCGGCGCTGCGGGCGGCGCAGACCATCCTGGACGAGTCGGAGCTCCCCAATGGCGTCGTCTATCTGCTGAGTGACTTCCAGCGGACCGGCTGGGCCGGCGAGGAAGGCGTCGGCCTTCCTGTAGGCTCGGAGTTCGGCCCCGTCCCCGTCGCCGAGACGTCGCCCGAGAACGTGCAGATCACCGGGCTGGCGCTCCCCCGCTCGGTGGAAGCCGGAAGGGAGCGGGTGACACCCACCGTGCGCCTGGTCCGGCGCGGAGGCGACGATACGGCCGAGGTCCCGGTGACCCTGGAGATCGACGGCCAGGCCATCCAGACGGTCTCCGTGTCCCTGGCCGGAGACGGCGCCACCACGGCCCAGTTCCAGCCGGTGACCCTTTCGAGGCCCCACACCCGGGGCTCCGTGAGCGTCCCCACCGACGCCGTCCCCGCCGACGACCGGCGGCACTTCGTGGTCTCGCCAGGATCCGTCCTCACCGTACGGGTGGTGGGCCGGAGCACGGGTGACGACCCCAATCTGTACCTGCAGCGCGCGCTGGGAATCAGCCAGGACGGTCGCTTCGAGGTCACGGCACGCCGGGGAACCGGCCTGGCCGCGGCGGACACGGAGGGCGCCGACGTTCTCGTGCTCAACGACGTTCGCGTGGACGGTGCCGCGGCCGAGCGCCTTCGCGCCTTCGTCGAAGAGGGCGGAGGGGTCCTGGTGGCCATGGGCGAGAACGCCGCGTGGCCGGCGTCGGCCATGGACCTGCTCCCGGCGACGCCCGGTGCCCCCCGGGACCGCGAGGCGGGTCGAGGCGCACGCCTCGGACAGCTGACCTACGACCATCCTGTCTTCGAGGTGTTCTCGGGGCCCCGGAGCGGAGACTTCGGCAACGCGCGCTTCTTCCGCGCCCGCGACGTCACCGTATCCGACTCCGCGGAGGTGCTCGCACGCTTCGACGACGGCTCGGTGGCCCTGGCCGAGGTGACGCTGGGACGCGGACGGGTGCTTCTCTGGACCTCCACGCTGGACGCGTACTGGAACGACCTGGCGCTCCAGCCGGTGTTTCTCCCGTTCGTGCACAGGATCACCGAGCATCTGGCGGGGCGCACCGAAGCGCAGCAGAGCTTCACGGTGGGACAGGTGGTGGACCTGGCCGACGAGCGCGCGTTGGAGGCGGCGGGACTCGTGCCTTCGGCCGCGACGGGACTGGTGCAGGGCGAAGAGCAGGTGGCCCTCACGCCTTCGGGGACGGGCATCCGCATGCCCGCTGGAGAGACGACGCGGTATCTGGCCCTGGAAGAGCAGGGCTTCTATACCGTTCGCCCCCCCGGGGCGGAACCGGATCGTCCCTTCACCATCGCGGTGAACGTGGACGTGGAGGAGTCCGACCTGACCACCATCGACGCCGAGGACGTAGCTCTGCAGGTGGAGGCCACGTCCGCCCGGATGGCGGGTGCGGGCGGTGAGCCGGAGGGCGCCCAGGCCCTCCTGCGCGAGGACCAGGAGCGGCGGCAGTCGCTCTGGCGCTGGATCCTCGCGGCGGCGCTCGGACTACTCATTCTGGAGACCGTGCTGTCGAACTGGGCGTCCCGCAGGAACACCTTGGCGCCCGGAGCTACCGGGTCATAAGGTAGAGCAGCCCTGCACCACGCAGGACCGACGAGAGAGGCATTTATGACGGATACAGAGCGCAACGCCGCCCATCGGAAGCTGACCGACCTCGTCCGGAGCGTGCGCCTCCGATGGAAGCTCCGGCTCGCGCTCCGCGGTCTGGCGTGGACGGTGGCCGTCTCCCTGCTGGTGTTCGTGGTGGGCGCCTTCGTTCTCGAGCGGGCGAGGTTCGCGCCCGAGGTCCTCCTGTGGGCACGGGTCGCCGGATGGGGCACCTTCACCGCCACGCTCTTCCTCATGGTCGTACGCCCGCTCCTTCGGCCGGTGACCGACAGCCAGGTCGCCCTGTATCTGGAGGAGCACGAGCCGTCTCTGGAGCACGCCGTGGTGAGCGCTCTGGAGGCATCCCGCGCGCCGGGATTCTCCCCTGCGCTCACCGGCCGTGTGTTGGAGAGCGCGCTGGCCCGCGCGGAGGCCGTCGGCAACGGACGACGCATCGAGCAGTCCGCCCTCTACCGGTTCGGGGGTATCCTCACGGGGCTCGTCGTCGCCGGGCTCGTCTTCCTCATGCTCGGCCCGACGTCCCTTCGCCACGGGATGGGGGCGCTGCTGAGCCCGACCCGTGATGCCGCCGAAGTGAATCCGTACGCCATCGACGTGCATCCCGGCGACGCGGCCATCTCACGTGGATCGGATCTGGTGGTGACGGCCTCCCTGCGAGGCTTCGAGACCGGAGAGGTCTCCATCTTCACCAGCACCGGAGACCAGCCGGAGTTCCAGCGCCTGAGCATGCTCCCGGGCGACAGCGCCGGGTTCGAGGTCATGCTGCTGGGGGTGGACGCCGAGACCCGGTACTTCGTGGAGGCCGCCGGCGTTCGGTCCCCCACGTTCACCGTCGAGGTGGCGGAGCTGCCCTACGTGGAGCAGCTCGACCTCACCTACCGGTTCCCCAGCTACACCGGCCTGGAGCCGAGGCTGGTGGAGGGTGCCGGGGACATCGCGGCCCTGGCGGGAACCGAGGTGGAGCTCCGCATCAGGCCGACGATTCCCACGCCGGGTGGCCGCCTCCTCCTCGACGGCGAGGCCGCCGCCGACCTGGTGGCCCAGGACGACGGGTCGTTCACCACGACCTTCACCGTCCAGGCTCCGGGCCTCTACGCCATCGAGCTTCAGCGGGCCAACGGCGCCTACGTGCCGGCCTCCCCCGAGTACACCATCGACGTCCTCCAGGACCTGGAGCCGTCCATCCGCTTCACCCGGCCCGGACGCGACATGCCGGCCTCGCCCATCGAGGAGATCTACCTCGAGATGGAGGCCATCGACGACTACGGGGTCGGCGACGTCCGCCTGGTCTACTCCGTGAACGGGGGACCCGAGGACACCGTGTCCGTGTTCCGAACCGGCGGCCCGCCCCTCCCGGAGGTGTCGGCAGGCCATACCATGTATCTGGAGGAATGGATGCTGGAGCCCGGGGACCTGGTGGCGTACTACGCCCTGGTCCGGGACAACCGCCGCATGGGCACCGAGCGCGTGGTGGCCAGCGACATGTTCTTCCTGAACGTCCGTCCTTTCGAGCGGGCTTATCGCGAGGCAGAGCAGCAGGGTGGCGGAGGGGGCGGTGGCGCCGGCGGCGAGCAGGGAGCGGAAACGGCGCTCTCCGAGATGCAGCGCCAGATCATCTCGGCGACCTTCAATCTGGTCCGGCAGCGCGACAGCTACAGTGACGAGGAGTTCTCCGAGAACGTGGTCAGCGTGGCCCTGGCTCAGGAACGTCTCCGCCAGCAGGTCCAGACCCTCCTCGACCGCATGGGGAATCGCGGGCTGGTGGAGCGCGACGCGGGATTCCGGGACGTCTCCGCCGTTCTTCCCCAGGCTTCGGAGGCCATGACGCGGGCCCATACCCTCCTCACCGAGGAGGAGCTACGCGACGCCATCCCCGTGGAGCAAGAGGCTCTCCGCTACCTGCAGCAGGCCGAGGAGACCTACGAGCGGTACGTCCAGCAGAACCAGCAGATGGGCGGAGGTGGGGGCGGAGGCGCGAGCCCCAATGCCGACGACCTCGCCGACCTCTTCGAGCTGGAGCTGGACAAGCTCGAGAACCAGTACGAGACCGTGCGACGCGGCCAGCAGCAGCAGGCCGACGCCCAGGTCGACGAGCTCATGGAGCAGCTCGAGGAGCTGGCCCGCAGACAGGAGCAGGAAGCCGAGCGCCAGCGTCGGCGTGCCCAGGCGGGTGCTCAGGGCAGCCCCGGGGCCGGCCAGTCGCAGCGGAATCTGGCCGAAGAGACGGAGGAGGCCGCCCGCCAGCTCCAGAGGCTGGCCCGTGAGCGAGGAGACGCTCAGCTCCAGGAAACCGCCCGCGCCATGCAGGAGGCGGCGGAGGCCATGCGCCGCTCGGCCTCGGAGGGTGGCAACTCGGCGTCCAGCGGTGCGTCCGAGGCCCTCCGCCGGCTGGAGGATGCCCGCCGGCAGCTCGAGGATCAGCGTGCCGGCCGAGCCGGCCGGGACGCGCAGGACGCCCTGCGACGCGTGGACGAGCTTCAGCGACAGCAGCGGGACGTCCAGCGTGAGGTGCGTGACCTCCCGGAAGCGGGACCGGCCCGCCGCGAGGCCATCGACCAGCTTCGGGACCGGAAGAACCAGATGACCGAGGCGGTGCGGCAGCTCGAGCAGGACCTCGACCAGGCCGCCAGCTCGGTGCAGGAGGAGAACGCCGAAGCGGCGCGGCGCCTCCAGGCGGGCGCGAATCACATCCGTGAGAGCAGCCTGAAGGAGAAGCTCCAGTACTCGAGGGGGAGCATCGAGATGTGGGACCCCCAGTCCGCGCTCACCCTGGAGCTGGGAATCGAAGGAGACCTGCAGGCCCTCCGTGACGAAGTCGAGGGGGCGCTGAACGCGTCCGGTGCCGAGGAGCGCAATCCTCTCAACGAGGCTCTGGACGACACCAGGGAGCTGGTCCGCGGCATGGAGGCCATGCAGCGGCGGCTGAACGAGTCGTCATCCGAAGGAAGGCAGGGGGAGCCCGGCCAGCCCGGACAGGAAGGGCAGCCCGGACAGGAGGGGCAGCCCGGACAGGAGGGGCAGCCTGGGCAGGAAGGACAGCCCGGGCAGGGGCAGCCTGGTCAGGAAGGGCAGCCCGGTCAGCAGGGTGGTAACGGTCAGCGGGGAACCACCGAAGGGGGAGGCCAGGGAGGTGGGGGGGGCCCGGAGCGTGGACTGCAGCCGTCGGGAGGCCCGAACGACGGCCGCTGGGACGGAAGCGGCGCCACCGGTGGCGCACCCCGGCAGTACACGCCCGAGGAGCTACGCCAGTACCGCAGCGAGATGCAGGAGCGGGCGGCTCAGGTTCGCGATCTCCGTGACAGCCTCCGCGAGGTCGGCCGGCAGGATACAGACCTCCAGACGGTTCTGGATGCGATGGAGCGCCTCTCCCAGGAGGGTGCGTTCGACGATCCGGCCCAGGCCGCCCAGCTTCAGGCCGACGCTTTGGATGCCCTGAAGCGGCTGGAGTTCGGGCTCCGTCGGGACGTGGAGGGTGAGGCGCCGCAGCGGGCCACGCTGAGCGGGTCCGACGACGTCCCGGAGGGGTACCGCGCATTGGTGGAGGAGTACTACCGGACCCTGGCCCGGAGCGGAGGCGGCTCCTGACCTGGCGCGGACGGGCGGCGCTCTAGCTCGGCGCCCGTCCGCCCAGGACTTCCTGCACCTTCTCGCGGAGCCCGGCCACGGTGAACGGCTTGGAGATGTAGTTCACCTCAGCCACCCGGATCCCCTGGAGGAGAACCTCGTCCTCGGTGTACCCGGACATGAACAGCAGGGCCGTGTCGGGGTGCAGCTCGCGGAAACGCTCTCCAAGCTCTCGCCCACCCAGTCCGGGCATGACCACATCGGTCAGGAGGAGATCGATGGTGCCGTCGAACTCATCGGCGATGCGAAGCGCCTCTTCTCCGCCCAAGGCCTCGAGGATATCGTATCCGGCTCGCCGGAGCACTTTGCTCGCAACCCTGAGGACGGATGGCTCGTCGTCGACGACGAGGACCGTCTTTGCGGCGCTCATGGCTCCTCCGAGAAGATTGGACGGCAGAGTGAATATTTACCCAATGTCCTCCTCGAAATCCAGATTGCCGAGCCCCCTCTGGAGCCTCTCGCCACGGTAGGCACGACGGCCGTCCGACGGCCTGGCCGGGCGTGCGTGGACCTCCCTCGCGCCAGGATGCCGCCCTCCCCCGACGACCTGTTAGATTCTCGCCACTCCAGGCGCCGTCACCCTCCCAGGTGGACGTGTACGCCCCCTGGATCCCGCAGGAAGCCCCAGCACCCGCCAACCGCCGACGAGCCATGTCCGGACCGCAGTTCATCTATCACATGCACAGGGTCTCCAAGATCGTCCCTCCGAAGAGGGAGATCCTGAAAGACATCAGCCTCTCGTTCTACCCCGGCGCGAAGATCGGCGTGGTCGGTCCCAACGGGTCGGGGAAGAGCTCGCTCCTCCGCATCATGGCCGGCCTGGACACGGACATCCTGGGGGAAGCGTGGGCTATGTCTATGGTCATGCCCAATCCATCCGCGCGCTCGATGACTTCACGACCGAAAGGCGTGAGGCCCTCGCCGCTGATACCATGCAATGACCCGCCCAACTCATTGTCGAAAAAGTGCGTCAGGCCGACGAAGTGCAGCCCTCGGGCATGCAGACGATCCAGGTTGTCTACCTGGCCCTCCAATGGATGTGCACCCTCAATGAGGTACATGGCGCCAACCACGCCCTCACCCGCCTCCCTGCGACTTATCAGTGCCTCGAGGTCCTTTCGAGTATCCACCAGCATCAGTTGATCAGGGTGTGCTTCTGTAAGACCGAGCAGCCGGTCCAGTTGGTACTCTGCCCTGGCGTAGAGTGAATCCCAGGTGCGCACGGGCCATCCCTGTACAATCGACAGCAGGGTAATGTTGTCCGTGCCGCCGTCGTTGCTTTCGTAATTCTGTCCCCGGGGGCTCTTGGTTGTGGCTGAAAACACCTGCAGGGCCACATTCCCTTCCTGCAATCTCGGGATATCAACATGCCCCCTGCCGGACCTTTGTGACAGGTCACGGTCCCAGAGCAGTGAGTCGGTATGCAAATCGACAACAAACAGGCTGCGATGTAATGCCCGGGAATCAGCGTCAATTACAAAGGGGGGATGCTCCTCGACTCGATTCATACCTCGTTCGAGAAGCCCGGGTATAAACACCCTTCCGGAGACCAACACTACAGAGACGACGAGCAGTATAACTACAAGTGATTTTTTCATTCGCTCTCGCTGATCCCGGGATACCTGATGTGACTGGCCATTGCCGGGAGCCTGTTGAGAGTGACTGACACTCGTCATATTGCAAGCGGCAACGGACCCGACTGTTACAGTTAAGTATCAGGAACCGTCAAAAGCAAGTTGGCCGGATAGCCACTTGGAGGGAGGCAGTCTCTGCGGAGGCGAGAAAAGCCGTTAATGATACCTGGCAGGAATCAGCAGCCCGGCGGCAGCCCCTCGCGTCCCGGCTCCAGCGCACTGGGTGTCTGGTCCGGGTTGGCAATCAGCGGGCAGTTGTCGCCAGCGGTAGAGAGCCCAAGAATGCTTGCAGTCTGTGAACTAATGGGCTCCTGGGGGAAGCCGTCGCCGTCGCGATCCGCGTCGCAGACGTTGCCCTGCCCGTCGCCGTCCAGGTCTGCCTGGTCGGCGTTCGCCCGGTAGGGGCAGTTATCGTCGTTGTCGAGCACGCCGTCGAAATCCGAATCGTAGGCGTAGACCGGGTCGCA
>CAYGKI010000113.1:0-8270 GCA_964350235.1 uncultured Gemmatimonadaceae bacterium
GCTGGGGAGCTCGGCCCAGTTGTTGGGCTTGTAGTCGGGGCGCTCGGGATCCTCCACCAGAGGACGGTTCGGCTCACCCGCCTGGGGGAAGAAGAGCGCGTCCAGATCGTTCTCTTCGAGAACCCGGCGGAAGAGCGCCCGGAATTCGTGGCGCCACGCCTGGTAGGCGTCTCCCTCTTCCGTTGCGCTGGGCCGGGCCGGTGGGGCCAGCGCTCCGTCGCGCCGCACCCGGTTCAAGGTCCGGCCGCTGAGTGCCTCCCACTCCTCCACCGAGTCGAACGGGGCGCCCGCGCCCAGACGCTTGAGGTAGTTGTGCATGTCGTACGCGGACTGGGACGGAACCCCGGACCGCTCCTCATAGAGCTCCTTGAAGCCGCTCCCCTCGAACGCATCCTCCACCGCCGTGCCCCCCAGCTCCTCCAGCACCGCGACAGCTTCCCGGTACATCCGCTCGGTCTCCGGGTGGAGCGGCAGGAAGTCGTCGCGCCAGCCCGTGCCCACCAGGCCGAACCGCTTCCCTTGCACCGCTCCGGGCACCAGGGCGGCGGCGTAGCCGCTCAACGGCATGTGTCCCACCGCCGCATAGGTCGCCAGGTCCTCCGGCGTGGGACCTGCCAGCACGTCCAGGGCGATGGCCGCGTCACGCACCGTGCGCGCCATGGGGCCCACCACGTCCACGTAGGTCCCGCTCACCGCCACGATGCCGTCGATGGGCGGGAGCCCGTAGGTGGGCTTGACCCCCACCAGTCCCTGCGCCGACGACGGATTCTCGATGGAGCCGCCCGTCTCGGTTCCCAACCCCAGCACCGCGAACGACGCGTTCACCGCGGTGGCGGTCCCGCCGCTGGATCCGCCCGGGACCTTGGTCACGTCGTAGGCGTTGAGGGTGACGCCCGCCACCGTGCTCTCGGTGCGTGTGCCGTGGCCCGCGAAGTCCGGGAGGTTGGTCTTCCCGAGGATCACGGCCCCCGCGGCGCGCAGCCGCGCCACCACCGAGGCGTCGCGCTCGGGCACCATGTCCACCCCGCCGGCCGCGGTGCTGAAGCCCTCGAATCCCGCGGTGGTGACCAGCCCCCCGTAGTCGATGTTGTCCTTGATGACCACCGGCACGCCGTGGAGGGGCCCCCTCGGCCCCTGACCCGCGTACTCCACGTCCAGCGCCCGGGCGATGTCCAGCGCATCCGGGTTCATGGAGATGAACGCGTTGTAGTGGCTCTCGTACCGCGCGATGCGCTCAAGGGAGGCCCGCGTCAGCGCCTCGGCGGTGAAGGCGCCCGTCCTGAGCCCCTCCTCGATTTGCGCCACCGTGAGCTCCACCGGGTCCACCTGTCCGGCGGCGGCGGACGGAAGGATGGCGGCGGGCAACACCGCCACGGCCAGCAGGACGGTGCGGACACGACGCGCGAAGGTGCGATGCATGGTACCCGAAGGTGAGAGGGTCATGGCTTCAACCGATGGCCGAGAGGTCCGGATGGCGCAGGTGCCAGTCCGTGCCGGCCTGGAAGGCGTGGGCCACGCTCAGGATCTTGTCGTCGGCGAAGAGATCCCCCACCAGGACCGCGGTGAGCGGCATCTCCGTGGGACTGTCGCTCTCCGGGTTCCGCACGCCGAAGTCGTACGGGACCACCACGGACGGATGTCCGGTGGTATTGGTCAGGCCGACGCTGCCGGACCCGCTGACGTACATGTCGAAGCCGGTCATGACGCGCTGCATCTCCTGCATCAGCACGTGGCGTCGGCGCTGGGACTGGAGGTAGTCCACCGCAGTGACGTCCCGCCCTCGGGTGAACCGGGTGAAGCGACGCTGCTCGCGCTCGTCGAGCCCCTCGGGCATGGGACGCGGCTCGCCGCCGGGTGCCGCGTGGAACTCGTGTGCCGCAGCCCCCTCCACGGTGATGGCGTTGGAGCCTCCCTCGGGAAGCTCGGGCATGGGGGTGAGGCGAGCACCGAGTCCCTCCAGCGCCTCCAGGAAGGACTCCGGCGCGTCCTCGGTGGACCCGATGGTGAGGGCCTGGAAGTCCGGGCTCCGGTGGAAGCTGAACGGTGCGGTGAGGGTCCCCGGATCTTTCTCGTCCGAGCCATGGATGGCGTTGAAGACGTGGGCGCAGTCTTCGATGCTCCGGCACATGGGGCCGGGCTTGTCCATGCTCCACGAGAGGACCATGCCACCGTGCCGGCTGATGCGGCCGTGCGTGGGCCGGAGGGCGCTGAGCCCGTTCCGGCGGGACGGCGACACGATGGAGCCCTGGGTCTCCGTCCCGATGGAGAAGCCCACCAGTCCGGCGGCGGTGGCCGAGCCTGGCCCCGCCGAGGAGCCGCTGGACCCTTCGTCGGTGTTCCAGGGATTCAGGGTCCGGCCGCGGAACCACTGGTCGCCCTGGGCGAACTCGCCCGTGGCGAGCTTGGCGATGAGCACCGCCCCGGCCTCTCGAAGGCGTACCACGATCTCCGAATCGAAGTCCAGGACCTGGTCCTCGAAGGTCTCCGAGCCCCAGGTGGTGCGGGAACCGGACACGGCGAAGAGGTCCTTGATGCCGTAGGGGACGCCGTGGAGTGGGCCTCGCCAGGTCCCCGCCCGAAGCTCCCGGTCCGCCTCCTGAGCCTCCTCGCGGCCCCGGCCCTCCAGGACCTGCACGGCGCTGAGGAGCACGCCGTCGTACCGGCGGAACCGCTCGAGGTAGATTTCCGTGAGCTCCACCGACGTGAGGTGCCCCGCGCGGATCAAGGCGCCCAGGCGATGGGCCGGTAGAAACGCGATGGCCTCCTCCGACGACGGAACGGGACCCGACCACGGCTCCGGAACGATAGGCTCCCGCTCGAAGGGGTTCCCCCCATGAGCCTTCCACAGCTTCTCCAGAAGGGCACCCGTACCGCCGGGGTAGGCCTGGAACTGGAGCGCGGGCGGCTCGCCGTTCCCCAGGGGAACGACCTCCTGAGCCTGTTGCACGAGAGCGGAGGCCGCCTCTTCCGTCAGGCCGGGGACGCGCCCGGCAGCAGCCAGTTGCCCTGGCGTCAGGGCGCCGGTGGCCGCCGCCACCGCCGCCGATCTGAGGAAGTCCTTCCGGTCCATGGTCCGGGCGGAGACGGTCTCTGACCCTTTGCCCATATCGTCCTGTTCCTTGTTGCAGGGCTTCGTCCTTGCGAAGCCGGGACGATGCCCCGCCGCACCGCCGGAGGCAAGTCGCTCACACGATGAGCGCAACCTCGGCCACCAGCCCGGGGCCGAAGGCCAGCGCCACGCAGGGCAGAGGCGCCCTCGACGCTCGAAGCCGCTCGAGGATGAACAGCACCGTGGCGGACGACATGTTGCCGTGATCCGCCAGCACGCCGCGTGCGTGCTCGGTGTGGCGCCGCTCCAGCCCCAGGGCGCCTTCCACCGCCTCGAGGATGCGCGGACCGCCCGGGTGAACAGCCCAGGTCGCAATGTCCGTCAGCGCCAGGCCCCGCTCCGCGAGCCAGGGCTCCAGCCATGGGGCCAGGGTCCCGCCGATGACGTCCGGCACACGCGGGGACAGGGTCATGCGGAAGCCGTGGTCGCCGATGCGCCATGTCATGTCCTCCGAGGACCCGTCCAGGAGCACCGTACCGGTGGCCGCCACCTGCCAAGCTTCCGGGGAAGCCACGGACGCCACCCCCGGGCCGGCGCACACGACGGCGCCGGCCCCGTCCGCGAACAGGGCGTTGGCCACCATGGCTTCGGGATCCCAACCGTAAGCGAAGTGCAGGCTGCACAGCTCCACCGCACACACGAGCGCCACGGTATCCGGCTCCGCCCGGGTGTAGCCATGGGCCACCCTGAGGCCGTTGAGCGCCCCGTGGCACCCCATGAAGCCCACCTGTGTGCGGGTGACGCTCGGGGCCAGGCCGAGGTCGGCGACCATTCGCGCGTCGACGCCTGGGGCCACGAAGCCGGTGCACGACACGAGCACCAGGTGCGTCACGTCCTGGGGCTCGCGGCCGGCGTCCTCCAGGGCGTGCCGAGCCGCGGCCAGGGCGAGCTCGGGCGCGTGCCGCCGGTAGCGCTCCATGCGTTGACCGGTGGTGGGGCCCTGGTCACCCTCCTCACGAACGGCTCCGTAGAAGGTCTGCCGCTCGGGGAGTCGTCCGTCGGCTCGGTCCAACAGGACGCTGGCCCTGCGTACGACGCCCGACCTGCGATAGAGCGCGCTCAGGACACGGCTGCGAGCCGCGTCCAGCCCACTCAGGGCGGCATGGAACTCCGCCGCCTCCACCTGGGCCGCGTCGAAGCGGGGCGTGGCGGTGCCCACGCCCAGGATTCGCATGCTCATGGCGCGCTCCCGGCGCGTCCCCTGCGCCACCGGGCCCGAGGGCGGCCGGGCGCCATGGCGGGCGGCCGACCCAGGACGCGCAGGACCGGCACCGACAGCCAGGGGGCGCCCCGGAGCATGGACAGGGCGGTGTTCACCAACCCGGGACGGCGAAGCCCCCAGGACACGGCCCTGCAGATGCGCTTCGCCCTCGCGGCGCTCCCCCATCGGTACGCCTCCCACTCGTCCGCGAGGCCGGAGCTCCACCCCTCCAGAGCCCGCCGCGCGACGGGTTGAACGGCACGCGCCGACGCGAGAGCCCAGCCGATGCCCTCGCCGGTGAACGGCTCCACGTAGCCGAGGGCATCCCCGACACGAAGGCATCGCTCCGTGGCCGCCCGGCCAGGGGCACGGGT
This sequence comes from uncultured Gemmatimonadaceae bacterium, assembly GCA_964350235.1. Lineage (GTDB taxonomy): Bacteria > Gemmatimonadota > Gemmatimonadetes > Longimicrobiales > Gaopeijiaceae > JAWLHJ01. The sequence continues at coordinate 4,685 of CAYGKI010000113.1, forward strand.
GAGGGGCGGCGTTCCTCGCCACGACCGGGCGGTCTCTCCATCCAGCGAGCACCCGGCTTCGGCGAGCGCGGCGGCCACGGCTAGCGCGGACGCCAGGGCCCGGAGCTCACGCTGATCCACGGCGGCCGCGACATCCACGGTACCGTCTTCCAGACGCACCATGCCCACGTACCCGGTCCTCCCCACGACCATGACGACCCGTCCGGGAACCAGCTCCAGGGGCGGCGCCCCGCGCCTTCGGATCCGGCCGTCGGTCAGTAGCGCGCCCAACCCCACCCGTGGGTCGTCCGCCACCCGGTCCGCCACCCGTCCGCCGCCTCGCTCCACCACTCCGCCCAACCCCGATGCGTCCACCACGAGGCGGGCACGGATCTCCACCGGGGCGACCACGCCCCGAGCCCGCGCCGTGACCACGCGCGCCGACCCGTCCGAGGGCCCCAGCTCGGCGCGCATCCCGAAGTGAATCGACGCCCCCGCTCCTTCGGCCTCGGCCAGCAACGCGGAGTCCATGGCCGCCCGGGACCATGCGACCCCTCCCTCCAGGTGCAACCCGGCCGACACACCGGACGGCCCGATGACCAGCAGCTCGTGCAGAGGGACGGCACCACCGCGGCGCGGCATATCCGCGAGACCCACCGCATCCAGCGAGGTCAGCGCGGCCGGCCCCACGCAGGCGCCACAGACCTTCCAACGCGGGAAAGCCTCTCGCTCCAGCACGACGACCGTCGCGCCCTGCCGGGCCATCTCGCGAGCCACCATGGCGCCCGATGGTCCTCCCCCCACCACCACGACATCGACGGCGTCGCTCATGGGCGCTTCTCCCAGCGGAGTGTGAAGCGCTGGGGCCAGGAGCGCCGAATGTCCGCGTCGCTCATCCCGGTCCTCACCGACAGGCGACGCACCTCCTCCAGCGTGAACGCCGCGCGTACGGAACGAGGACCGTCCACCCACGCCACGTCGGATCGCGTCAGGAGGCGCACTCCGGTCCAGGCCAGGACGAATCCCAGCCGGGTCCGGCGGAGATCCTGGAGCAGGACGACGTCCCCGGCGGCGCGCATGGCGACCATCAACCCGGCGGCGTCCTCGTCCGAGAGGTGGTGCAGGAAGAGCGAGCACACCACCAGATCGAAGGATCCCGGCAGCGGCTCCCGGGTGACGTCCACCCTGGTCAGCTTCATCGCGGTTCCCGTGGACGCGGCCAACTCGGCTGCCCGCGAGAGGGCGGTGGTACTCGAGTCACAGCCATGGGCGTCGACCCGGACCCCTCGGCGCGCTGCCGACGCGGACACCTGGGCGAGAACCCGCCCGTCTCCGCAGGCCACGTCCAGGACGCGCACCGGCCCCGGCCGTCGCCGAGCCGTGCGCAGCACTTCGCGCAGCACGCGCCCGCCCGTTCCGGACACCCGGTTGATGCGGCCCAGGGCATCCAGCGCCGCCACGTGCCGCGTCACGTCGAGGTGCGGGTCGTCCATCACCTCGGGCTCGCGGCGCCGCTCGGCCAGCCAGGTCATGCCACCCGCCCGGACCGTCGGCTTCGACGCGGGAAGTGTCCCGATGGAATGCTCAGCGTCGATGGCTCACCGGCCGGCTCCGCAGCGTCGGATACGCCACGCCCAGCTGCTCGAGGTAGCTGTCGAAGCGATCCGGATCGTAGTAGAAAGGACGCATCCGCTCCCTCCACCGCTCCATGATGTCCTGATTCAGCCAGATGGCCGGCTGATCTTCCGGGGTGATGAAGGGCGTGTACGTGGTCTCGGCGGTCTGTACGTCGTCGAAGTAGGCCCATGCGGCCTCCACGGTGCGGCCGTCCAGCAGGAGGTCGAGGAGGGTGAGGGCCTGTACCTTCGCCCCCTGGAGCGACCCCTTGTGGGCGATGGGGGTCGCCATGGCGATGCCGTTGGCCCAGTTGTGGCCCGGCCCGCCGGGCATGTTCGCCGGATATCGGAGCGTCACCGTGGGCATGTTCCAGGAGACGTCTCCGATGTCGTCCGAGCCACCACCCAACGAGCGAGAGAGGTCCACCGGACCCGCAAGGTCGCCGATCTCCGTGGGGAGGCCCTGCTCTTCCACCCCCAGCTCCCGCTGGAACCCGAGGGCCAGCGCTTGATCGTCCTCGCTCCACGCCGGCAGGCCCACGCGCTGGATGTTGGCGTAGGTCGCCTCGGCCACCGGCCGGTTGAAGTGGCGACTCCAGGCCGACCCGATGGTCATGATGGTATCGATCTGCGTGTCGGTCATGAGCGCGGCGCCTTCCGCCATCCGCTTGGCCGCATCGTACATCTCCACCACGTGCTCGTAGTCCACCTCCCGGAAGAAGAACCAGATGGTGGCGGTCTGGGGCACCACGTTGGGCTGGTCGCCGCCGTCCACGATCACGTAATGCGAACGCTGCGGCGGCCGAAGGTGCTCGCGCTTGAACTCCCACGCCTGGGCCATGAGCATCACGGCGTCCAGAGCGGACCGGCCGCGCCACGGAGAGCCCGCCGAGTGGGCAGTCTCGCCCCGAAAGCGGAACTGGGCCGACACCATGGCATTGCCGCCCGACTGGCCCCAGGACACGCCGAAGTTGGACGAGACGTGTGTGAACAGGTTCACGTCCACTCCGTCGAAGACGCCTTCCCGCACGAAGAAGGCCTTGGAGCCGAGCTGCTCCTCAGCGATCCCGGGCCAGATGAGGAGCGTCCCGTCGATGCCCTCCCGCTCCATGATCTCCTTCACGGCGAGCGCCGCCGCGATGTTCACGGCCTGACCGGAGTTGTGGCCCTCGCCATGTCCGGGCGCGCCCTCCAGGATGGCTTCGCGATATCCGACGCCCGGCATCTGGTTGGACTGGGGGATGCCGTCCACGTCCGATCCCAGGGCGATGACCGGCTCACCGGTCCCGTTCGACCAACGGGCCGTCCAGGCGCTGGGCATGCCGGCGACCCCCAGCTCGATGTCGAACCCCTCGGCCTCAAGGAGGCCGGTGAGGTAGCGCTGGGTCTCGAACTCCTGCATGCCCAGCTCACCGAAGCTGAACAGCATGTCGACGATCTCCTGAACCAGCTCCGCTCGGGCCTCGACGCCGCGAAGCGCCTCCGCCTTGAACGCCTCGAGGCGTGTGTCCTGGGCTTCGGCGGCTTGGGGGGAGAGAACCGCCAGCAGCGCCACCACCGTCGTTCTCCGGAAGATCGGGAGCATCGATAGCCTGGAGTTGTAGGACCCTTGAGATCGCCCGCGGCTGGCGGGCACCGGAAGGGCCACGATGGACCCCGGCGGACCTGGCGGCAAGATCCACCGACCCGGCCCACCGCCTTACGAGACGCGAACACCCGTGCAGTTGACACCGACCACCGGGACCCCGCATCATTCGTACGGAATACGAGTCCTCATCCCGGGAGGCGCACCGGTGTCGCGCGCTTTTCACCTCCGACGCCCGGCCCCCACGTCCACCACCATGCTGGCGATCTTCCTGTTCGCCATCGTGGCCCTGGCGTGTGTGCTGGCCATCCAGGCCTACGGGGCGGCGCGCTCCCATCGCGCCACCACCGAGGCCGTCCTCACCGACTACGCGGGGATCGCGGCCTCCGAGTACGGGCGGGTGGCG
>CAYGKI010000113.1:8280-9188 GCA_964350235.1 uncultured Gemmatimonadaceae bacterium
GTTCGACGCCCTCCCGCGGAGGTACCGGTCGGGCCGGATGCCCGACCCCGTCGAGGTGCGTTGGGAGTTGGACGAAGCGGCGGACGCCATCCGCTGCCCCTGCCCGTCGCTCCAGGATCCGCGGCTGGTGTTCCGTGCGGATCTCCTCACGGGAGCCTCGGACTTCGAGGGCGCCCTCTCCGACGGCGAGGCCAGGGAGATCACCGCCGCCGTACGGGCGCACCTCGCGTCGTCCCCACCGGAGCGCTACCAGCTCATCAGCTTGAACCGGGCCGGCGTTCCACCAGGGCGCATCGCGCTCCTTGCGACGGTGTTCGACAGCACCGACGTACCCGTCATGGTCTACGGGGCGGTCCTCGACGCCACGGCCCTCCACGAGCTCGCTGAGCACTGGTACGAGGAGCACGCCCTCCTCCCCGCCGCCATCACCCGCGGATCGCCCGAGTCGGAGCTGGTGCGCGTGGAGCTGTGGGATGCGGGCGGTGCTTCCATGTACGCCTCGCACGAGGAGGGAGCGGACGGGCCGGTCGCCGAAGACACCCTGGACCGGTACCTCGGAGGGATGCGGGTCGAGGCGTCCATCCGCGCGGACGCCGCGGACAGGCTGGTCATCGGTGGGCTCCCGTCGTCCAGGCTCCCCTTCTCGCTGGCGCTCCTGGGCCTCACCCTCGTGGTGGGCGCGGCGGGCCTCTGGGAAGTCCGGAAGCACCAGCAGCTGGCCCGGCTTCGTGAGGACTTCATCTCCAGCGTGTCCCACGAGCTGAGGACGCCCCTGGCGCAGATTCGCATGCTCGCCGAGTTGCAGGCCGACCGTAAGCTCAGGACCGACGAAGAGCGGGAGCGCGCGAATCGGATCATGGCCAAGGAATCGCGCCGCCTCACGCAGCTGGTGGAGAACATCCTCCACT
>CAYGKI010000114.1:0-8779 GCA_964350235.1 uncultured Gemmatimonadaceae bacterium
GGGCGATGCGCGTCGTCGGGTTGTACTGATTCAGGACGATGAAGATTCGGTCCAGGGTGTGGTCCAGGTCGTCTTCCAGTCCACCCAGGGTCTCGAAGAGGAGCTTGAGACCGTGGAAGGACAGGAAATCCGGGAGGACCGGAACGAACAGGTCCTGGGCGGCGATGAGCGCGTTCAGGTTCAGGAGCCCGAACGACGGCGGCGCGTCCATGACCACGAACTCATACTGGTCCGCCACGTCCTCCAGGGCCTTCTTGAGCCGGTACTCCCGACCCGCCAGCGGCATGAGCGCCAGCTCCACCGTGCTCATCCCCAGGTTGGCCGGAACCAGGTCGAACTCCTCCAGGGGCGTGTCGACGATGGCTTCCTGGATGGGCAACCGATTCACGAGGACATCGTACAGGGTGTGCTCGCAGTCCTCGCCCTGGTAGCCCATGTGCTGGGTGGCGTGCCCCTGGGAGTCCAGGTCCAGCAACAAGACCCGATGCCCCATCTCCGCCAGGCGATAGGCATAGGAGACGGACAGGCTGGTCTTCCCCGTCCCGCCCTTGAAGTTGAGGAACAGCTGGTGGCGGAGGGGCTGTCGCCCCGGTTGCCGGCCCAGGATACGGCGGTACGCCGACAGCTGGGCCGGCTCATAGTCGTCGCCGGACTCCTGGATCCCAGCCAACTCGGGGCGCGCCTCGACCTCGGCGAGCCGGTCCTCGGTCAGACCGAGCAGCCTGGCGAAATGCTTCCTCTTGTATCGGATCTCCACCAATCAAACCCTCGAGGGACGTTGCGGCTCGGACGTACCACCGGCGGTGGGTGCCTGCCGGAGCACCTGCCGGATCAAACGGCGCACCTGCGGATCCGGATCTTCGCGCAAAGGATCGAGGAGCGCATGGGCCTCGAGACCACGTGCCGTGACCGCGGCGAGCACCACGCGCCGGCGAACTCTGGCGTCCCGGTCGCCGAGACCCGACCTCACGTGGGGCTCCAGCTCCTCGGGCCTCCGCTCGAGGAGCCGGCCGAGCGCCTCGTAGGCCGCGGCGCGCACCGAAGGCTCCGACGACTTCGTCCACGGACCGATGGCCCCCGCCGCCTCCGGATCGCCGGTGCGCCCGAGCCTGAGGAGCAACTCCGCACGAAGCTCCGGAAGCTGGGCATCCAGGAGCTCCGAGACCAGAGCGTCGGTAGGACTGACGGCAGGCGGCGGGGCGGCGAGCACGTCGCGGGCCCCCTCCGGCGCCGGCGCCGGGCCATCCTCCTCGTCGGATCGCTGGTCCGCCTCGAGCGCCACTTCCGGCGGCGGGGCGGCCTCCACCGGCGAAGCCTCGGGGTCCTGCACGGCCGCGGCGACCTCGGGGGCCGGGGCCGTGTCTTCATGGCCCCTCTCGGCGACCGGGGCCTCGACGTCGGGATCCTTGCCGGCGGCCGGAGCCTCGACATCCTGCTCCTTGCCGTCGGGCGAAGCCTCGACGTCGGTCTTCGTGACCGCAGCCGGCGCGGGCTCCCGCTCCGTCTCCGTCTCCTCTCCTCCGGCGACATCGACCTCGGTGTCGAACACGGCGGCCACGCGTGTCGGGGCCTCTTCCTGCGCCGCCTCCGACGCCTCGACCTCGTCCAGGTCGGGGTCGACGCCCGCCAACGCCAGGCGCTCCCGGAGCCGGGCCTCACGCACGTCGCTGGTGGCGCTCCGGTGCTCCAGGTCCAGGATCTCCCGTCGGAGCTCGGACAGGAACTCGGACAGATCGGCTGCTTCGGACCCGTCCTCCCGGATGAGCCGCTGCCATTCCGCGATGCGGGTGAGGAGGATCTCGCGGCTGGAGAGCAGCTCGTCCACACGCTCCCGGAGCCGCGCGATGGTCCGGTCGCTCATGGAGGCCCGCTGGTCTTCGGCCATGGCCCTCCGGCGGAGGCGCACCAGCTCCTCCGCGTCGGCGGTGGGACCGGCCTCGAACAGATGCCCGGCCAGCTCGGCACGCAGGGCCTCGGAGCGGTCGAGATGCCGATGGAGGATGGCGATCTCCGCCCGAGCCTCGGCCAACTCCTCGTGGATCAAGCAGAACCGCCTGGCGTGACGGGTCTCCTTGGCGGCGGCTTCGGCGAGCCGGGTACGGACGTGGTCTGCCTCGTCACGCGCGGCGTTCAGCGCCGCCTGCATCTCCTCGAGACGGCACTCCAAAAGGAGCACCCGCTCGCGGTCTGAGCCCGGACCCGGCGGCGTCCGGCCGTTCGCCGCACCCGGTGAACGCGCGGATGCTTCGCGCCTGTCCGACATGCTCGAATGAATCCACGGAGATCAGGGATAGGATCGGGATGCGTGCGCCCCGCTCGACCTGCGCCGAAAGGTAGACGCGCGCCCACGAACCGTGCAAGAAATGGCCCCATGGGGACGAGCGATCCGCCGTCCGGCGGCCGAAACCCGCGCCGCCCTACTCGCTCTGGAACTGGAACGTGGAGCCGATGAAGCGCACGAACACGAATCCAGCCTGACAGATGTTGGCGATGAGCGCGGTGATGTAGAGCGCGGAGGCGTCGGCGAATCCCACGCCGAACACCACCCCCAGCAGCGACAACTGCTCCAGGGCCTCCAAAGACGTGACCACAACCAACGCCAGCCGGTCCGGCGGGAAGTCTCCGCGGACCGGCTCATAAGCCCTCAGAAACGAGAGAATGATGCCGTTGTCGAAGAGGAGGAAGACGACGGCCGAGAGCCGCCAGACCAGGTCCGGAGGCCCGAATCCGGTAAGGCCGACGGGCACCAGCGCCGCCGCCACCCCCGCCACACCACTCGAGATGACGAGCCTCAACCGGAGGAGGTCGTGGGCGGGCGCCACCGCCCTGTTCAGCCCCCTGGGGATGACGCTGACCAACGCGGCGAACCCCGCGAAGGCCGCCGCCACCTCGGCCAGGGACAACAGGACATCGGTTTCTTCCAGCATGAGGCCTCTGTCTGGTGGTGATGGAAACCCACCGAACATGAGGACCCGGCCGGCTCCCGGCTACCGATTCATCCGTGGGCGCGCACGACTCACAAGTGCACGATCTGGTCCTTGAGGTCGTACGTGATGGCCAGCACGTCCTTCCGGGCCGACTCGCCGACGCCGTTCTTCGCCAGGGCGCCCATGATGTCGTCCACCGCGGCAATGTACTACCGCACGCTGATGTTCATCCCCCGGTGAGCATCGGGCATGGAGCGGCCCTCGTACGCGCTGGGCCCGCCACCGCCCTGTGTGATGAACGTTCGCAAGTGGTTCTTGATCTCGGCCAGGTGGGCCGGGTCCTCGGCGTAGGGACGGAAGCGCGGCCCGACGACTGGGTTCTGCATGTGCGCGTCGACGATGTCGTCGACCAGCGTGGCGATGCCTTCGTGCCCGCCGAGGCGTTCGAAGAGTGATGGCTCGTGCATGGTGATCCTCCTTTCGAGAATATTGAGTAGACCGGTCGGTCTACTCCCGGTACAAACAAGAAGGCCGCTTCGGATCCGGTGGGATGCCTCAAGGGGCCGTCCCCTGGCCGATGCGACCGAAGTAGAAATCCAGCATGGCCTCGAGAGGCGCGGCGCTCCGCCGGAGGCGGCTCCGGAGGGCCGCCCCCTCCCAGCAGTCCACCAGGAGCTCGGCCATGCCGTCGCAATCCGCGTCGGCGGGGAGATCGCCCCGCTCCCGTGCCTCCTCGAGACACCCCCCCAACGTGTCCCCGATCTCGGTGAGGCACTGATCGATCTTGTGGCGGAACTCCGGGTTCACCCCCGACAGCTCCTGCCCCAGACCCCCGAGCATGCACCCCAGGTACCCGTCCTGCCGGTACTGACCTCGGGTCATCTCGAAGAACCCTCGAACCCGGTCCAGCGGCGCCCGTGTCTGGTCCTCGACGCAGATCCGCAGCGCCTGGTGCACGCTGTCCATGTAGAGGTCCACCACCTCGAGGGCGAAGTGCTCCTTGCTCTCGAAGTGATGGTAGAACGAGCCTCGCGGAACACCGGCCTCCTTCAGGAGCCCCTGGATGCCGAGAGCGTTGTATCCGTGCTCGAGGAGCAGGCCCAGGCCCGTCTCCAGCAGCTTGAGCTTGGTCGGATGATGGGTTGGCATGGGATGGCACCGGGGGAAATAGACCGACTGGTCTGTTGGCCCCAACGTCTTGGCCGAACGAGATCCTGTCAAGCTGTGAGAGGTGGCGCCCGAGCGCTCGGGACGAAACTTTCCGGTGTTCGCCACCGATCCACGACACTGCCGAGCCCATGCGACGCCTCCTGCCCACCTCCGTGTTTCTCACGGCCGCGCTCTTCGCAGCCCCGTTCTCGCCCATGGGGGGCGGAAGCGCGGGGCCCGCCCTCTCCGCCCAGACCGTCGACGAAGCACCGGAGGTCCGGACCACCGGCGGTGTGGTCAGCGCACAGCAGTGGATCGCCAGCGAGGTGGGCGCCCGGGTGCTGGCGTCGGGCGGGAACGCCGTGGACGCCGCCATCGCCACGGGATTCGCGCTGGCCGTCACCCACCCCACCGCGGGCAACATCGGCGGGGGCGGCTTCATGGTGATCCGCTTCCCCAACGGTGAGGCCACCACCATCGACTTCCGGGAGGAGGCGCCGTCGGGCGCGCATCCCGAGATGTGGCTGGACGAGCATGGTGAGTACTCCAGGGATCGGCATCACGACAGCCACCTGGCGGTGGGCGTCCCTGGCACGGTGGCGGGCTTCGACAAGGCACACCGGCTGTACGGGGCCGCGGATTGGGGCTCGCTGGTGGAGCCGTCGGTGGTGCTGGCGCGTGACGGATTCGAGCTGAGCGAGGCCCTGGCGGAGTCGCTGGCGAGGTTCGTCCAGCGGACGCCCTACGAGGCGACGGTGCAGGCCTTCTCCAGGGACGGCACCCCCTACGAGCAGGGAGAGACCTTCCGCCAGCCGGACCTGGCCCGCACGCTGGCGCGCATCCGGGACCAGGGACGGGACGGGTTCTACCGCGGGGAGACCGCTCGTCTCCTGGCCGAGGAGATGCGGAGGGGCGGCGGTATCATCACCGAGGACGACCTGGAGCGGTACGACGCCCGGGAGCGCGCCCCCGTCATGGGCACGTACCGCGGATACGACGTCATCTCCATGCCGCCTCCCAGCTCAGGCGGCGTGGCCCTGGTCACCATGCTGAACATCCTGGAGGCGTACGATCTCCAGTCCATGGGGCACAACAGCACGGCTTATCTCCACCACGTCGCCGAGGCCATGCGGCGGGCCTACCGGGACCGGGCCGAGTACCTGGCCGACACCGACTTCTACGACGTGCCGGTCCACCGCCTCACCAGCAAGGCCCACGCGGCCCGGCTCCGGCGTAGCCTGAACCCGGAGCGTGCCTCGGTCTCCATGCCGTCGGACGTGGACACGGGGACGGAGAGCCCGGAGACCACCCACTACTCCGTGGTGGACGGCGAAGGCATGGCCGTGTCGGTCACGTACACCCTGGAGCAGGGGTACGGGTCGGAGATCGTGGTGCCCGGGGCGGGATTCCTTCTTAACAACGAGATGGGGGACTTCAACGCCGCGCCCGGGCTCACCACTACGGGAGGGCTCATCGGGACGGAGCCGAACCTGACACGCCCGGGCCAGCGCATGCTGTCGTCCATGACCCCCACCATCCTGGCCCGCGACGGTGAGCTGGTGGCGGTCATCGGCTCACCGGGCGGGCGCACCATCATCAACACCGTCCTCCAGCTCGTGCTCAACACCGTGGACTTCGGCATGGGGATCAGGGAGGCCGTCGCGGCGCCCCGGGCCCACCATCAGTGGCTCCCGGACCGGATTCGCATCGAGGAGAACGGGGTCACGCCCGAGGTGGCGGAGGCGCTGGAGGCCATGGGTCACGTCGTGCAGGTCCAGGGCAGCCAGGGGTCGGCAAACTCCATCGGCATCGACCCGGACACGGGCGAGAAGGTAGGTGCGCCGGATCCGCGGAGCCCGGACTCGGGAGCCCGGGCGGGGGGTTACTAGCCGGGTCGCGCGGCCCGCCCGGGAAACGCCTCGAGCACCTGCCGGTCATAGGTCATCAACGGCACCCCCAACGTCTCAGCCAACGCAACGTACTCGCAGTCGTAGGCGGAGCAGGGCGAGCCGGCCACCAGCGACAGGACGTGCGAGGGGTCCACCAGGTATTCCCTGCCCCGCACCAACTCCTCCGCGGCCGCGTGGAGCTCCAGAGCGGTAGCCTCATCCACGTCGCCGCGCCGCATGTATCCGGCCAGAACGCTCCGCCACTCGCTGCGCCACAGGAACGGCGCCGCCCAGTCCGGGTCCCGCAGGAGCAGGGCCTCCGCGGTCGAAGTCTCCGGTCCGTCCATGAGGAGGTACGCCAGGACATTGGTGTCGACGACGATCACGCCCGTCCCTGGTCCCTCCAGGCACGCAGCTCTTCGGAGGACCGATACGGGAGCCGGGCTCTTTCTCGCACGGCCCTGACACGCGCGAGAAGCGTGTCCGGATCGGTGGCCACGCCACCGGTGGCCTCCTCCAGACAGTGAATCACTTCACTGTTCAAGCTCCGGTGATTCCGCGCCGCGCGTGCCTTCAAGCGGCGGTAGACGCCTGCCGGGATGTTCTTGATGGTGATGTTGGTCACGGGCGCCTCTCACGTCCGGTTGCTTTTCGACACCATAACGACACCGGTTGAACGTACGCAGGCTTCCGGTCGACCCACAAGATCCCGGTGGCGTCGCCCGAGGTCGATAGCGATTTGCGCTGCCCGGCTGGACAGACGGGACGCCCGCCCCTCACCTTCCGTTTCCCCGAGACGTTCGACGTGAACAGGAGAGTCAGAAGATGGGTTTCGCCCCTTCCCCGATGCAGGTTCGGTCCCCCGCGTTCGACAACCACGGCCGCATCCCGGCGAAGCACACGGGAGAGGGAGAGGACGTCTCGCCGGTCCTGGAATGGTCGGACGCGCCGGAAGGTGCCGAGTCCTTCGTCGTCCTCTGTCACGATCCCGACGCGCCCCTGTGCAAGCCCGGCAGCTACGGGTTCGTCCACTGGCTCCTCTACAACATCCCGGGCTCGGTCACCAGCATCGCCGAGAACGGCGGCGGCCAGTACACGGAAGGCGCCTCGGACTTCGGCAAGAACGGCTACGGCGGTCCCATGCCTCCTGAGGGCCATGGCGTGCACCACTACTTCTTCTGGGTGCTGGCCCTGGACAAGGATCTGGACCTGGAAGCCGGGCTCACCATGGAGCAGCTCCTGGCGAAGTTCGAGCCGCACGTGCTGGGGATGAACCGGCTGGTGGGGACGTATCAGCGGGGCTGAGGGGCCTCCTACCAGACGCGCCGGGCCAGAGCGAGCACGATGTCGACGACGGTCCTGCCGTCGTCTTCATCATCGTCCGCCACCGTATCGGGGGCGTGCTTCCGCAAGGCGCCCTTCAACCCGCCGTACGTGATGAAAATGAAGTACACGCTGAGGGGAAAGGCGGCGATGACCAGGTACCGCCGCGTCCACATGGGGCCGCCCGTGCTCACCCACAGCCAGTTGATGTACAGGATGGGCACGAGGGACGCGAGGGCCAGGAAATGGACGTAGCGGGGTAGCCAGTATCCCGACCGACGCCAGAGCAGGAACATGGTGCCGAACATGACGAGGAGCGGAAGCCCGGTCCTCAGCCCGAAGGTGCGATACAGCGTCCCCAGATCCTGCCCCAGGCGGAGCACGATCCCGAGGCCGCGCCACCGTCCGTCCACGAGGCCGGTCGGGCGGATGTGATCGTACCCGTCCATGCACGTGGCGACATCCGTGACACAGGCGGCGGCCACCCGCTCCGTGTGCTCGACCCCCCGCGCATGGCCGGAGTCCCCGGGATCAAGCGTCGCCAAGAGCGCGTAATCCTCGAACGCGGCGGCGGTGAGGGCCGGCCTGGCCTCTGCAGGCGCGTCGAAGGCCAGCTGGAACAGGGCCGTAGCCCGCCCCTGGAGCGCCTCGCCGTCGAGGGGTCGAAGCTCGAGAGCGGCATTGAGATCCTCCAGACTCCGGACGAAGTCATAGCTCCGGAAGTAGGTGTGTGCGCGCTCGACGAAGAACCGAGCCGTCTCCCCCGTGGCGAGGGCGCGGTTCTGGGCCTCCAGAACACCAGGGAGCGTGAGGTACACCATCTGCATCCGCGCCTCTGCCAAGTGCTCCATACCCGCCAGCGTGGCCAGCCGAGGGTTCTCTTCCACCAGGGGCGCGGCGTCCCGCGCGATGCGGCGAACGATCTCGACGGTGCCGCCCCAACGCGGAAGCGCGTTGACCGCCGCCTGCTCACGGATGACCGCGCTCAGGGGATACGTCTGGGTGGCTTCCCGAAGAAGGCGGATGAGCTCCGGCCGCCATCCGGTCTGCTGGCCGATCTCGAACGCAATGAGGTAGCGCATGAAATGCGTGCCATCGAGCTCCGTGGCCCGGTCGAGTGCCCCGCGGGCGCTCTGCACCCAGGTGTAGGCGTCGTCCTCCGGACCCACGAGGTGCTCCTCACCCAAGATGTACTGCATGGGATTCGGCGAGAGTCCGCCATCTTCCCTGAGCCGCCGGATCTTCGCCAGCTCGTGGCGAGCCCTGGCGAGGTGGGGAGACGGGGATGCGGGATACGCCTGGGCCCAAGCCTCCAGTGCCGCCCCGCCCTCCGCGTCGCTGAAGCCGAAGACCTGAAACGCCTCGCTGACATGACGCTCCCAGCGGATATCCTGCCGGACGTCCCGGGCGAGGCGGGCCAACCGGTCGTCGAGCTCATCGTAGGCACCGTCGCGAAGGAGCTGGACGAGCTCCAGCGGGGAATCATCCAGG
>CAYGKI010000114.1:8789-9184 GCA_964350235.1 uncultured Gemmatimonadaceae bacterium
TATGCCGCTCGAGGCTCGGGTCGCTCCACCCTCAAGTCCTCGTAGTACGACTTGGGCGGGCCCTCGAGGAGGGTTAGATCCTGACCCTGACCCATGGCCGGAACGAGCATCAGCCCCAGGGTCCAAAGCGCAGCTCTCACCATCTTGCTCCCTGCGAGGGATTCGGTCGGCTGGAAAGCCATCTCTACAAGGTTGCGCCTAGGCCACGCTCTAGCCAGGATGACGTTCTCGGCCTCGCTCCCCGTAGTACGTACGGCACTCCGGCTCCCTGCCCCGCACCACCCGCCGACCCTCCAGGGCGCCCGCATGCGACGTCACCACCGTCGCCTGGCCGTGGTCGCCGTCCCGGTGGTAGTAGATCACCACCCACTCGCGCGTACGTCCCAGATCGTGGG
>CAYGKI010000115.1:0-782 GCA_964350235.1 uncultured Gemmatimonadaceae bacterium
TCACCGCGGCGCTCATGGTGGGCACCGCGGGGCTTCCCCATGTGATCATCCGGTTCTACACGGTGCCTCGGGTGCGGGACGCCCGGCTCTCCGTGGGATGGGCGCTGATCTTCATCGCGCTGCTCTACACCACCGCGCCGGCCGTGGCGGTCTTCGCGCGGGCGAACCTCATCCAGAGCGTGTCCGAGACCCCGGTGGATCAGGTCCCGGATTGGTACACCAACTGGGAGCGGACCGGCCTCGTGAGTCACGATGACCTGAACGGGGACGGGGTGATCCAGTTCACGGGTCCGTCGTCGGCCGTCGCCAACGAGCTCACCGTGGATCAGGACATCATGGTGCTCGCCAACCCGGAGATCGCCGGACTTCCTGACTGGGTGGTGGGCCTGGTGGCCGCCGGAGGGCTGGCCGCCGCGCTGTCCACCGCCGCGGGACTGCTGCTGGTGGTCTCGTCGGCGGTGAGTCATGACCTGCTGAAACGGGCCATCAAGCCCGATATCACCGCGAAGGGGGAGCTGATCGCCGCGCGGATCGCGGCGGGGGTGGCGGTGGTGGTGGCGGGTTACCTGGGGATCAACCCGCCGGGCTTCGTGGCGCAGGTGGTGGCGTTCGCCTTCGGGCTGGCGGCTTCTTCCTTCTTCCCGGTGATCATCCTGGGGATCTTCTCCAAGCGCACCACGCGCGAGGGCGCCATCCTCGGCATGATCACGGGGATCAGCTTCACGGCGGCGTACATCGTCTGGTTCAAGTTCGTCCATCCGGAGCTGAACACCGCCGACCAT
>CAYGKI010000115.1:792-9170 GCA_964350235.1 uncultured Gemmatimonadaceae bacterium
GGTGGCTGGGGATCAGCCCCGAGGGGATCGGGACCGTGGGCATGCTCCTCAACTTCGCGGTGACCCTCACCGTTTCTCGCTTCACACCCGAGCCACCCATCCAGGTTCAGGTGCTGGTGGACCTCATCCGGGTGCCCCGCGGCGCCGGCGAGGCGCACGAGATCGAGGCGTAGCGGCCCGAGACGGGTTGCGGGCCCCCGCCGGTCGGCGGGGGCCCGCGCATGGCCCGCTAGAGGGGCCGGGCCGACTCGTCGGTCCGCTGACCGCCGCCTCGGGGCCGCCCGTACCAGAGGACGGCCGCCGCGCAGACCACGATGAGGAGAAGCGCGAAGATCGAGGCCGGATCGCGCGGGAGCGAGGAGACGATGCGACTACCGAGCCCGCCTGCTTCCCCACTTTGGAGCGCGAGAATGGCGGGTACGAGGATTTGAGTGCTCATGGAATACACCCCTCCCAGGGGGTTGTCAGTGACAGATGACCATCACGAAGGGCGTGATGGTCGTAGCGCTTGGCGCGGCAGGAGCCGCGAGGTCAGGCGCTGGGAGGGGCGTTCGCGGGTGCGGAGTCGAGACCCAGGAGGGACGCGCCCGATCGGCGCGGCGTGACTTCGGGGCCGGTGGGCCCGTGAAGGAGTGTCCTGGCCGAGACGTCGTGCCGCGTCGTCGGGGTACCGTGACGGCGCGGAGGCGTCGGGGTGGTGGACTCGCCGGACTCGGCTGCGCCCGCCATGGACGAGCCAGGGAGGGCGGCGGCGGCGGGACCGCTCTGGAGAACGACTCGAGGGCCCGCGTCCGTCGCCGCCAGGGTCGGCGGCGTGACATGAAGCAGGGCTCCGACGCACAGCGTGAGTAATGCCAGGGCCATCCGGCGAGGGCTCCGAATCACAGCGCTCGAAGTCGTCTCCGGGCTCGTCGCACGTACCGTCGAGTCATGCCGGGCTTCCATGTCCACGATGAAAAGCTAGCAGGCGGGTGTGGACCTGGGGAGGCCTCCCCACCAAGCCTCCTGGGGTGTCTCCGCGTCGCGTCCGACGGGCGGTCCCTCGCGGGCGGACGGAATCCGCCATGCCGGCGGGGCGCTGATGCCCACCGGGATCGACGCTTGACCTGAGGCGTTCAGGTCATCATTGTGCACTGAGCCGTTCAGGTAAGCGCAGCCCTCACTTCCGGGAGCCACCGTGACATCGACGCCCATGGGACCCCTTCAGGGCACCCTCGAGCTGCTCGTGCTCAAGTCTCTCGAAGCCGCAGGCGAGATGCACGGATTCGGCATCCTGGACTGGATGCGGCGCACCACCGGGGACGAGATCGTCGTCGAGGACGGAGCGCTCTACCACGCGCTGCACCGGATGAGCAAGCGCGGCTGGCTGGAAGCCGAGTGGGGCGTGTCCGAGAAGGGTCGCCGTGCCCGCTACTACGGGCTGACCCAGAAGGGCCGGGCGGCGCTGGCCGAGGAGGAGGCCAGGTGGACCCGCTACGTCGCCGCGGTGGCGCGGATCAGCGGGGCCGAGGGCGCCGGGGCTCGCTGAGGTGTCTCGTTTCGACTTGCGGCGAGCCTTCCGGGCCATAGCCCGGTCCGTCGATCCATCCGAGGAGGTGGAGGCCGAGATCCGTCATCACCTCGAGGAAGAGGCGGACCGGCTCATGGAACGGGGGATGACGCCCGGCGACGCCCGGCGCGAGGCGGAGCGGCGCTTCGGAAGCGTGCGTCGCCACAAGGACGATCTGGTGCGGATGAACAGGAGGGGGAGGACCATGCGGCGAGGGGTGGAGATGGGACGGCGGCTCCTGGGCGAGCTGCGCCAGGCCATGCGGGGACTGACACGGAACCCCGGATTCTCGCTCGGGGTGCTCGCCACCCTGGCGCTTGGGATCGGAGCGAACGGCGCCATGTTCGCGGTCACCGACCGGATCCTGCTTCGATCGCCGGATCATATCGAGCGTCCGGACGAGGTCCGGAGGGTGCTCACGCTCCGGGCCGGCATGGACGGCACCCCCTCGTACGGAAGCTCGCTCACCTACCCGGATCTGGTGGACGCCCGCGGTGTGGACGCCTTCTCGGAGGCCGGGGGGTTCGCCGGGCCCCGACAGCTCACCATGGGAAGCGGAGACGAGGCGAGGCGGGTGGAGACGGCGGGCGCGAGCCACGACTTCTTCGGGCTGCTGGGAGTCCGCCCGGCACTCGGGCGCTTCCCGTCGCCCGACGACGACCTGGTCGAGGCGGCGCCCACGGCGGTTCTCGACTGGGACTTCTGGCAGTCCGCCTTCGGCGGGACCCCCGACGTGCTGGGACGGACCCTGGAGGTCGACGGCGTCGACCTCACGGTCATCGGCGTCGCGCCGCGAGGCTTCACCGGCGTGAACCTGAGCCGGGTGGACATCTGGATGCCCCTCGTGCCCTACGGCATGCTGCAGTGGGGGAATGACGATTTCCACGACAGCCGGGGCTTCTCCTGGATGCGCGTGGTGGCACGCGTGGACGACAGACGGGTCGCCGCCGCCGAGGAGCAGGCCACCGCCGTCCATCGTGCCGGGCGGGAGGAGGAGATCTCCGCCGGCCGTTACGACGCCGACGCACGCGTCGTGACGGCCCCACTCATGGTGGCCCGCGGTCCGCTGGCGTCGGACGAGTCCCGTGTGGCGCTCTGGCTCTCCGGTGTGGCCCTCCTCGTGCTCCTCATCGCCTGCGCCAATGTGGCCAACCTCCTCCTGGCGCGCGGAGAGCAGCGCCGACGGGAGGAGGCGGTGCGGCTCTCCCTGGGCATCTCCCGGGCCGCGCTGCTCCGGGCGGCCACTCTCGAGGCCGTCCTGCTCGCCGCCGCAGGCGGTGTTCTGGCGCTGGGGATGGCCCACTGGGGGGCGGTGGCCATCCGGGACACCTTGATGCCGGACGTCCACTGGGTAGGCTCCGCGGTGGACGGCCGACTCGGCGCCTTCACCGCGGGCGTGGCCCTGTTGGCGGGTCTGGTGGCGGGCATCGGGCCGGCCATCCGGAGCGCGCGCGCCGACGTGGCGGTGCAGCTGCAGAGCGGTGGGCGGGGGAGCGCGGGCCGGCGATCCCGCTTGAGGAGCGGTCTCGCCGTGGCGCAGGTGACCCTCTCGGTGGTTCTGCTGGTGGGTGCCGGGCTCTTCGTGCGCAGCCTGGCCGAGGTGCGAGGCCTCGATCTGGGGATGGACGTGGACCGGTTGGCGGTGGTCCGCCTGGAGATCGATGGCGTGGTGCCCGTGTTCGGACGACGCGCGAACACGGCGCTGTACGAGGAGGCCGCACGGGTTGCCCGTGGCGTGCCCGGCGTCCAGTCGGCATCGCTCACCATGGCCCCGTTCGGATGGTCGTTCTCCGGCGGGATCCGTGTGCCCGGGTGGGACTCCATCCCAAGGCTCCCCGGCGGTGGTCCGTACTACATCGTCACCGACGAGCACTACCTCTCGACCCTGGGCATCGACGTGATCCGGGGCCGCGGGCTTGAGGCGGCGGACCGGGCCCAGGGGACCCATGTGGCCGTCGTGAACGAGACCATGGCGCGCACGTTCTGGCCCGGTGAGGACGCGTTGGGCCAGTGCTTCCATCACGGCGAAGGGGAGGACACGCCGTGTAGCACGGTGGTGGGCGTCACCGAGGACGTGACGCGCGGCTCCCTGGAGGAGGCGCCACACATGGCCTACTACGTCCCGCTGACGGAGGACAGCCCTTCTCCCCGGGGGATGTACGTCCGCGCCTCGGAGGACGTGGCGCAGGTGGCATCGGCCCTGGCCGGCCCGCTCCGCTCGTTCTCGCCCCGCGTGCGGTACGCCGGGGTCAACACGCTCCGCGAGGTGCTGGATCCCCAGGCGCGGGCGTGGTCCCTGGGGGCGACGCTGTTCAGCCTGTTCGGGATGTTGGCTCTCCTGGTCGCGGTGGTAGGGCTCTACAGCCTCCTCGCCTTCGACGTGGCCGACCGCACCCGCGAGCTGGGCATCCGCTCGGCTCTGGGCGCCAGCAAGCAGGGACTCTTGCGGAGCGTGGTGCTCAGAGGCCTGGGCCTGGCCACCCTGGGCGTGGCTTTGGGCACCGCCGCGACCCTGGCCGTGGCCCCCAGAGTCGAGACGCTCCTGTTCGGCGTCGGTGGGCGTGATCCCCTGGTCCTCGGGAGCGTGGCGGCGGTCCTGCTGGTCGCGGGCACGCTCGCCTCGTGGATCCCGGGGCTCCGTGCCACGGGCGTCGACCCCATGGAGGCCCTGCGGGCGGAGTGACGGAGCGTGGGCGCCGGGGTCGTCTGCGGCCCTGATGGTTGGGCCCGCGCCGTTTGGGCACGCTCGGTCGGATTGGCCACGGTCTGATTGGCCGACGGTCGAGCCCGCGCCGGTCGGGCCTGCTACGGTCGGGTCCGCCACGGTGGGGCCGGCTCGGTTGGGGCCGGCTCGGTCGGCCCGCCACGGTCGGACCCGCCACGGTCGACCGGTCACGGCCACCCGGGCGCCACCACTATCACTTTCTCGGGGTCCTGTGTGGTCGAGCGGGCCAGGATGGCGGTGATCTGACATCGGTGCCGCCCCGAAAGGGGCGGCGTCATTTCTCTGCCGGATATGGCGCCGGGTCTGTCGAGGGCGGAGGTGGTGGGGCGCGGCGCGTCATGGTTGCGCCACATATGACGGTCGATATGACGCACGTCGCGTTGGTCCCTCCGGCGTGTCATCTTTCCGCCAGGTAGTCGCGGCCCGCCAGCCACGGCGCCCCTTGTGGCCCGCCAACCACGGCGCCCCTCGCGGCCCGCCAGGCGGGTTGGCTCGTGCCCGTTCCCCCCGCCGCCGCGCCATACCGGACGAATCTCGTCCCCACGGCCCATCGCCATGTCCCCGGATGCGACGCATGCTGACCGCATGACGCATGGTTCTCCCACTCGTGGACGCCCCAGCGTGGACCAGGTGGCGGCGGAGATCGCGGCCGCTCAACATGGGGTCGTTACCCGGGCGCAACTCCTCTCCGCAGGGTGCGCTGCCCGCACGGTGGACCGGCGGGTGGCGACCGGCCGCCTCCGCGCTGTCCACCTGGGCGTCTACGCCCTCGGGCCGGTCCAGTCGCCCGCCATGGAGGAGATGGCGGCGGTCCTGGCCTGCGGGCGCCACGCGCTCGTCAGCCACCGCAGCGCCGGTGTTCTATGGCGGATCCTTCATCCCGAGGCCCGCCCGGCGCGTCCCCACGTGACGCTGGCGGGCGCCAACCGGAACCGCCCGGGCATCCGAATCCATCGGGTCGCCGAGCTCGCGCCGTATGAGCGCAGCGCCAAAGATGGCATCCCTCTCACCAGCCCTTCCCGTACCCTTTACGACCTGGCCAGCGTCCTCGCGCCCCGTGCCCTCGAGCAGGCTGCGGCCGAGGCCATCGCCCTTCGCCTCGTCGCACTGGAGGATCTGGCTGCGGCAGCCGAGCGCCACCGAGGTCGTCTCGGCGCCGGTCGACTCCGGGCCGTGGTTCAGGGAGGGGGAGGACCGAGCCGGACCCGCTCCACCGCTGAAGAGCGGTTCCTGGCTCTCGTACGCAAGGCCAGGGTAGGGCGGCCAAAGCTCAACACTCCAGTCGCGGGGTACGAGGTGGATTTCTTCTGGCCGCAGCATCGCCTCGTCGTCGAGGTGGACGGACGGGCCTACCACACTTCACCCAGAGCGGTGGACCGGGATCGACTGCGCGATGCGGACCTGGCCACTGCTGGATACCGGGTGCTGCGGATCACGTGGCGGGAGATCGTTCATCATCCGGAGGCGCTGCTGGTACGCCTGGGCCGCGCGCTGGCGGCGGGACGATGAGCGCGGGGACGTCGCGATGGATGCGAGGTTGGGGACCGTAGCGGTCGCTGGCGTGGCGGTGGGCTACCCGCCCCGGCGCTTCCACATGACGTATCCGCCGACTCCTAGCGTGGCTCCCACCAGCAGGACCGCGAGCACCAGGATCCCCACCGCGCCGAGCAGGGCGGACAGGGTGTCCCAGAAGCCGTAGGTGGCGACAAGGGCAGCGAGGAGAACGAAGAGCAAGGCGCTCATGGCGGCGTTCCATGTATGTGGGGAAGGGCCGGCTGGCGCGGCCGCGGGACGAACCTGCTGGCGCTGCCGAAGGACGTACCCAGTAGCGCCGCCGAAGGAGGTACCGACGAGGCCGCCGCGGGACGGACCGGCTTGCGCCGCCGGGGAACGGACCCTCTGGCGACGGTCGACGGGATCTTGCACCATGTCGTCACGCCCGCGCGGCATGCAAGTCGACGCCGCTGAGCCCGTTCCGTCGTCCGGAGGTCCCCCATGCGTCCCTCTCCGCTCCTACTGACCCCGCTCCTCGCGCTCCTGGCCATCCCGGCCGCGGCCGAGGCGCAACAGCGCCCGCTCACCTTCCTCGACATGCAGGAGATGAGTCGGGCGGGCGCGTGGACGCCGAGCCCCGACGGCCAGTGGATGCTCTACACGGTGACCACCCCGGATTGGCAGGAGGACGAGTCCCAGTCCGACGTCCACCTGGTGTCCCTGGAAGAAGGCCTGCCCTCCACCCGTCAGCTCACCTTCACCACCGAGCACGACGAGGACCGGCCGGCGTGGGCGCCGGAGGCGGGCGTCATCGTCTTCTCGTCCGATCGCGACGCCGACGAGGACGGTCTGGGCGGTCGCCAGCTGTACGCCATGCGCCTCGACGGGGGTGAGGCGAGGCGCATCACGTCCGACCCGGAGGGCGTCTCGGACTTCGAGTTCAGCCCGGACGGCCGGTGGCTGGTGTACCGGGCCGGAGAGAGCGACCGGCAGCAGCTCCACCGCCTCCCCGGCTCCATGCCCGCCGGGGCTGAGCCCGTGACCCTCACCTCGGGCGAGGCCGGAGTGGAGGACTGGACCTGGGCCCCCGACGCTTCCCGCATCTACTTCACGCGCCCGGACGACTTCGACGAGGCCGACCATCGCCGGCGCGAGCTCGGCTTCACGGTGGACGTGCGGAATCAGGTGACGCCGCTTTCCAGCCTCTGGGCGGTTGAGGTGGCCACGTCCCGTGAACGGCTCCTGGAGGACGCCGCCGCCTACAGCGTGGACAGCTTCGAGGTGTCCGAGGACGGGCGCTGGATCGCGTTCATGGGGGGCTCGGCGGAGCGCTTCGAGCGCAACATCACCGGGGCCGGTCTCTATCGCGATCCCTATCTCCTGGAGGTGGCCACCGGGGAGATCGAGCGGCTCGCCGAGAACTACGAGGTCGGGGAGAGCACGCCCAGCTTCTCGCCGGACAGCCGTTGGATCGCCTTCTCGGCGCCCGACGACATGACGGGCTATACGATGACGGAGGATCGCGTCTACATCCGGGCCGTGGAGGACCGCGGCGGGGCGTTCCGGAAGCTGGGACAGGACTTCGACAACAGCGCGGACATCGGCTTCTGGTCGGAGGACGGGAGCACCATCTACTTCAACACCGGGGTGAAGGTGACCCGGCAGCTCCACGCGCTGGACGTGGCCACCGGCGACGTGCGGCAGGTGACCTTCGAGCGCGCCAGCCTCTCGGTGGATCGCGACGAAGACTCCGGCGTCTATCTCATCGACTACACGGACCCCGAGACCTACGCCACGGTGTTCACCGTCGACGACATCGGGATGGTGGCGGACCGCTCGCGCTGGACGCAGCTGGTGAACGTCAATCCGTGGATCGAGGACGAGATCGCCCTGGGCCGCGAGATGGAAGTGGAATGGACGTCCACCGATGGGAGGACCGTCGGCGGGGTCCTGAATCTCCCCGTGGGATACCAGGAGGGGCAGCGCTACCCGCTCATCGTGGCCATCCACGGCGGCCCCGCTTCCGCGGATGTGCTGCGCTTCAACGGGGGCTACGGCTCGCAGGTCTACGCCGGCGCCGGATACGTGGTGCTCAAGCCCAACTACCGGGGGTCCACGGGATACGGCAACGCGCACCGCACGGACATCGTCGGCGACTACTTCACCCTCGGCTACGACGACATCATGACGGGGGTGGACCACCTCATCGCCGAGGGCATCGTGGACGGCGACCGCATGGGCGCCCTGGGATGGAGCGCCGGGGGTCACTGGTCCAACTGGATCCTCACCCAGACCGACCGGTTCAAGGCCATCAGCTCCGGCGCCGGCACCATGAACTGGATCAGCATGTACGCCCAGAGCGACGTGCAGCGGAACCGCCAGTTCTACATCGGCGACGACTTCCTGTACGAGAACTTCGATCCGTATTGGGACCAGTCGCCGCTCAAGTACATCGCCAACGCAAGCACGCCCACCATGATCCACGTGGTGCTGGGTGACCCGAGGGTGCCCAGCCCGCAGTCCGTGGAGCTTCACATGGCGCTCAAGAAGCTCGGCGTTCCCACGGAGTTCTTCGTGTATCCGGGTCAGAGCCACGGGATTCCGGATCCG
>CAYGKI010000116.1:0-7326 GCA_964350235.1 uncultured Gemmatimonadaceae bacterium
CGTGCGTCACGGCCGCTCCTCACGGTCCTCGGCGCGGTGCTAGATTCCGGCCGATCCGGAGAATGGTGACGCGAAGGAGGACACGATGACGGTGCGAGCTTGGTCGGAAGGTGGATTGGCGTTGATCTGCGTGCTGGCGGGGGCCGGCACGGTCGCCGCCCAGGAGCCGGTGGCGTGGGGCGGCCCGGAGCTGGAGTTCCACACGTTCAGCATCGTGGCCATCGACCCGCGCACAGGGGAATCGGGGGTGGCGGTCACAACCCGGAGGCCGTGTGTGGGCAATGCCGTTCCGTGGGTCCGGCCCGGCGTGGGTGCCGTGGCGACGCAGGGCGGCACGCGCCTGGAGTACGGCCCGGACCTCCTCGACCTCCTCGAGCAGGGCATGGCGCCCCAGGAGGCCATGGACCGGGTCGTGGCCGCCGACGAGGGGCGCGAGCGGCGTCAGGTGGGGGTCATCGACATGCGGGGCCGGACCGCCCAGTGGACCGGATCCGGCCAGTACGGCGCCGAGGCGCAGGGCGACTGGGTGGAGGAGCGGACGGGCCTCCACTACGCCGTGCAGGGGAATTCCCTGGTGAGCGTGGATGTGGTGCACCGGGTGGCGGACGCGTTCGAGGCCAGTGAGGGGACGCCCCGGCATCTGGGAGACCGGCTCATCGAAGCGCTGTACGCCGGGCAGGTCCTGGGCGGCGACGGCCGCCACGGGGAGACCCAGTCCGCAGCGGTTCTCGTGGCCGACCCCCGGGAGGGCATGTCGCGCAGGCCCGACGGCGTCACCGTGGACATCAACGTATGCGAGCACCCCAGGCCGGTGGAGGAGATGCGCCGGATCTACGACACCGTCTCCGAGACCCTGGGCTTCCGCGAGCTCCGTCAGTTCGTCGGCAACGACGTGATCCAGCTCAAGGTGATGCTCCACGCCCTGGGCTACTACCGGCCCGACGCGGAGGAAGTGGACATCGCGGCGCCGGAGGCCAGGGTGTACGGTCTGGACGCCATGGACGCCGTCGACCGGTTCCGGGCCGACCAGCAGTGGCAGAGCAGCGGCGTCCCGGGGTACGTGGACGCACGCACGGTGGCGCGGATGTGGGCGCTCCTCGACGAGGCGGGTCTGGGCGACCAGGTGCGGGAGCGCTTCCTGGAGATCGCGCGGGTGAGCCGGTGACCGGGAGCTTCCGCCGCGCCGCTGAAGCGTCTTGCCCCGTGGGATCGTACGGGGGAGCTTAGGGTCCGCGCGGGCGTCGGGTCTGGCGAGACCGCTCCCGCGCATCGCTCACCGGAACCGGATGCCCGTGCAAGACAAGCCCACGCCGCCCGTCCACCTCAACCGATCGGAGCTCGACCGCGTCATCCGGCGCGCCGCAGAGCTCCAGGTCCAGGAGGGGTCGGAAGCGGAAGAGTCCACGCTCTCCGAGGACGAGGTGCTCCGCATCGGGAAGGAAGTGGGCCTCGCCCCTTCGCACATGCGGCGGGCCCTGGGGGAATTGCGCGCGGAGGCGCTGGTCCCGGCCCTTCCGCCCGACGACGGACCGCTCCGGCGCCTGGTGGGACCGGCCCGGATCCGCGCCGAGCGTGTGGTGCCCGGCGACGCCGGCGAGGTGGAGGAGCGCGTGGTCCGATGGCTGTCCGAGGTGGAGAGCCTCCATGCGGTGCGGCGGCGCGCCGGTGTCTCCATCTGGGAGCCCGCGGAAGGCTTCCTGGCCCAGCTCCAGCGGGGTCTCAAATGGGGTGGGCAGCGGTACGAGCTCGCGCAAGCCAAGCAGGTCGAGCTGTCGGTCCAGAGTCTGGAGGACGGATACGCGCTGGTCACCCTCACCGTCGACCTCACCAACCATCGGCTGGAGCAGGGTGCGGGCGCCATGGGCGGCTTCGCCGCTGGCGGGGCGGTGCTCGGATCCGTCCTCACGGCGTCGTTGACGGCGTTCCCGCCGCTGGCGGTGGCCGCCGTGGGCATCGCCGCGGCGGGCGTCGCCGGAGCCGGTGGCCTGGCGGTGGGGCGCGCCACCTACCACCAGAAGGCCGAGCGCGTGAGCCTGGCCGCCGAAGGGCTCCTCGACCGCTTGGAGCGCGGCGAGCTGGTGAAGCTGCCCAAGAGACGGCCCTGATCCTTCGTCGCACCCCCTAACCCGTCACGCTTCCCGTCCATGACCCATCCCAGGCCCGACCGCGCCGAGGTCGAGCGGTGGAACCGCATCCTCGAGCCCTACCGTGGAGCCGACACCCGTCGAAGCCTCGTTCAGCTCTTCGTGACCACGGCCGGCTTCCTGTTCTTCTGGTGGGCGGCGTACCGCGCCCTGGACGTCGGGTACGGCTTCACGCTGTTGCTGGCCGTGCCGGCCGGCGGCTTCCTCATGCGCTTGTTCATGATCCAGCACGACTGTGGTCACGGATCGTTCTTCCACTCGCGGGCGGCGCGGGATTGGGTGGGACGGGTCATCGGGCTGTTGCTGCTCACCCCGTACGACTATTGGAAGCGCACGCACGCGTATCACCATGCCCATTCCGGCGACCTGGATTTCCGCGGATTCGGGGACGTGGATACCCACACCGTCGAAGAGTACCGCTCCTGGTCACCCCGGCGGCGTCTCCAATATCGGTTGTACCGGCATCCCCTGGTTCTCTTCCTGGTGGGGCCGCTCTACCAGTTCGTCGTCAAGCATCGGTACCCCCGCGACATTCCCCGGAGTTGGAGCGCCGCCTGGCGCAGCGTGTGGTGGACCAACGCGGCGCTGGTGGCGGTCCTCGCCGTCATCGGCACGACCATGGGATTCCAGCGGTTCCTCCTGGTGCACGGCCCGATCTTCATCCTGGCGACCAGCGCCGGGATCTGGATGTTCTACGTCCAGCACCAGTTCGAGCACACCTACTGGCACCGCCATCGGGACTGGGACTACTACGACGCGTGTCTCTACGGGAGCTCGTACCTGGTGATGCCCAGGGCGCTGCAGTGGCTCACCGCGCACATCGGGGTGCACCACGTGCATCACATGAGCCCACGCATCCCCAACTACCGATTGCAGCGGGCCCACGACGAGAACCCCGAGTTCCACGTCGTCACGCGGGTCCGCCCCCGGGACACCGTGGACCTGCTGCGGCGCGCCCTCTGGGACGAGGAGGGCCGCCGCCTGGTCAGCTTCCGGGAGGCGGAGCGTCTGGGCCCGCCGACGCCACCGCCCGCGCCAGATCGCTCCCCGCCGGCTTCTGAAAGGCCCGCAGGCCGAACTCGGGCATGACCGCGAAGAGGTGGTCGAAGATGTCCGCCTGGATCCCTTCGTAGCTGGCCCAGGCCGTGTCCGCGGTGAAGCAGTAGATCTCCAGGGGAAGCCCTTCCGGTCCCGGTTGGAGCTGCCGGACCAGGAGCGTCATCTCCGGGTGGATGCGCGGATGGTTCCGCAGGTAGTGGAGGACGTAGGCGCGGAACGTCCCGATGTTGGTCAGGCGGCGGCGCTCGGGGATCACGCCCTGTCGGGCGGGCCGCTGGTTGGCCTCGGAGAGTTCCCTTCGCTTCTCCTCCATGTAGCCCGCCAGGAACTCATAGCGACCCAGACGCTCGATCTCTTCCTCCGTGAGGAAGCGTATGGTGGACACGTCCACGTGGAGGGGCCGCTTGATCCGCCGACCCCCGCTCTCCTGCATCCCGCGCCAGTTCCGGAACGACTCGGAGATGAACCGGTGCGTCGGAATGGTGGTGAAGGTCTTGTCCCAGTTCTGGATCTTGACGGTGTGCAGCGCGATGTCCACCACGTCCCCGTCGGCGTGGGCCTGGGGCATCTCCACCCAGTCCCCGATGCGGATCATGTCGTTGGACATGATCTGGACGCTGGCCACCAGCGACAGGATGGTGTCGCGGAACACCAGCATGAGCACGGCCGTGAGGGCGCCGAGCCCCGACAGGAAGATCACCGGGGACCGATCGGCCAGGATGGAGACCATGAGGATCCCGGCGGCCACGTACACGAAGATGGCCAGGACCTGCAGATAGCCCTTGATGGGTCGGTTGTTCGCTTCGGCGTAGGTCTCGCGGTAGATGTCGTCCACGGCGGCCAGGAAGGCGCCGAACGCCAGGGCCACGGTCAGGGCCATGTAGGCGGCGGCCACGCGCCGGACAACCAGGTAGGCCATGCCCAGGGCGGCTGGATCGGTGCCGGCCGCGGCTTCCTCCGGCCCGATGCCCAGGGCCAGACCGATGCCTGAATAGACGACCAGGGCCGGCGCCAGATGCGCCAGCCGCGCGAACACCCGGCGCTGGAAGAGCCGGTCGTCCCAGGTGGTCCGGGTCTGTCGAGTGACCCGCCGGATGATGCGGATGAAGATGCGGCGGGTGATCTCGTTGGCGGCCCAGGCGAGGACGGTGAGACCTACGAGGGTCCCGGTCAGTCCCAGCCACGGGTGCTGTGCGATGGCGTTTTCCATGCCTGGCATAACCGCCTTGAAGGCTCTGCCCGTCAAGGTCCGGGTGAGTCGGGGATGTGCACCAAAAAGGTGCGGCTGTGCATGGCGATGCACCACAGAGCCGTGCAAAAACACGCCCGGGAAAGCCGACAATGGGGTGATGTAACCCATAAAACATTGGGGGACGGCACGTTACGATCCAAGGCCGTTCTTGGCCCGAGCGTTGCATGAGGAGGGGCACGCGTCGGACGTATTCCGACATCTTCCATGCCTGAGAACCAAGGAAAACGACATGACGACCCATAGTGCGTTGGTGACCGCCACCGCCCGCCCCACCGGGGCGCGGAACGTGTTGGCCGCCCTGCTGGCGGCCGTCTCCCTCGGAGCCTGCGACGACGGGCAGGGCGTCGACGGCCCCGGCAACGTCGCCGTGGCCTTCCGCGCCGCCGACGGCGCCGTCACCTCGTCCCAGGCCCTCGCGGCTCCGGCGGGCTCGCCCATGCGGCAGGTCACCCTCGAGGGCACGAACGGCACGCTCGTCCTCGACCAGGTCTACATGATCGTGGACGAGGTGGAGCTGGACACGGTGGACGACGACTGCGAGGACTCGTCCTCGTCCAACGACGACTCCTCCGACGACGGCCCGTCCTGCCACGACTTCGAGGTGGGGCCGCGGCTGGTGATGCTGCCCCTGGACGGTGCTCCGGTGACGGCCTTCGAGGCCTCCGTGGCGCCCGGCCGGTACGACGAGCTGGAGTTCGAGATCGAGCACCTGGACGACGACGACGACGAGGAGGATCGCGCCCGGGCGGAGGCCCTCCGGGCCGAGATCCTGGGCATGATCCCCGACTGGCCCAACGACGCCAGCATCTACGTGGTGGGGACCTTCCAGGCCGACGGTGCCGACGCTGTGGCGTTCAGGGCCTTCGTGGACGCCGAGATCGAGATCGAGATGGATCTCTCCCCGCCGCTGGTGGTGGGAGACGACGGCCTGGGAGACCGCGAGCTGGTGGTGGACGTGCGTCCTGACCTCTGGTTCAGCAACGGCCAGGGCGGCGTCATCGACCTGACCGCCTGGGACTACGACGAGACGGGCCGGATCCTGGAGCTGGAGATCGAGATCGAGGACGGCTTCATCGAGGTGGAGTTCGACAACTGATCCGCGGCCCCTCCCACCGCAGGAGGGGCGCCTGCTGAAGATCCGTCAGGCGCGCCGCACCAGATAGACCACTTCGTCCCCTTCGGCGAGGTCGAGCCCGGCATGGACCGGCTCGGCCTCGCCGCTCTTGTAGGCCACCAGGGGGAGCACCGCCTGCTCCGTCGACAGCGTTGCCGTGAGCTCGGAAACGTCGGTGGCTCGCTCCACCCTGTGGCGCCGTTCCTCGGCACCGCCGTGGCTCAGCCAGTGGTCCCACTCGGCCAGTATGGCGGGCTTGCCGAAGAGCGCCGCGGCGCCCAGGTGCTCCAGCGGGGTCTGGTCCTCCTCCCGGGTCGGCCCCTCCCGCGCCACGTAGATGTCGGGCACGTGGAAGGTCGATCTGGCCATCTGCGCCGCCAGGGCGTTGATCTCGGCGTTGGACGTGAGGGCCAGGAGCATGGTGGCTCCACCGGCATGGGCCTCGGACAGGACCTGCTCTTCCAGCGCGTTGCCGCACACCGCCTCGAGTCCCTCCGCGGCCGCCGCCTCGCAGTGCTTGGCGTTGCGGTCCACCAGGTGGACGGGCCGGGCGGCGGCGAGGCTCCGGGCCACCGCCCGGGCCAGGGGGCCCGCGCCCAGGACCACCGCGCCCCGCCTGGCCCCGCTGGTGCGGACCAGCTCCCCGCGCCTGCGGAGCCAATCCGTCCCCCATTTCAGGAAGAACGGGACGGTGGCGGTGGTGAAGATGGCCATGAAGACCAGGATGGAGAAAAGGTCCTGATCGATGATCCCCATCTCCAGCGCGATCCCGGCGATGATGATCTCCACGGCGCCGCGGCCGTTCATCCCTCCACCGATGGTGAGTCCTTCCCGCCACCCGTTGCCGCTGAAGACGTAGAAGACCGCGGTCCCCAGGATCTTCCCCACCGTGGCCACCGCCAGGATGGAGAGGAACAGCGCAAGGTTGGCGCCGAACACGGACAGGGAGACCTGGAATCCGGCGGTGACGAAGAAGATGGGTGCGAGGAATCCGATGGACGCGTCCCGCACGGCGCCCATCAGGTCCCGGGTGAGCGTGGTGCCCAGCACCCCTTCGCGGAGGAAGAGACCGGCCATGAAGGCGCCCAGGACCGCGTGGAGGCCCGCCAGGTGCGCCAGCTCGCCGAAGGCCACGGCCAGCAGGAGCGCCAGCGTGAAGTGGAAGGTGCGGTTCGTGAGCCCCGCCTGCGTGAGCTTCCGCCCCACCAGCGGGAAGACCTTGAGCCCCAGCACCACGGTCACGGTGAAGAACGCCAGAACCTGGCCGCCTACCCGGAAGATGGAGGTGGCGTCGAACGAGCCTGCTTCCACGGTGCTCAGCACCCCGGCGAAGACCACCAGCGAGAGCGTGTCCGCGATGAGCGCGCCGGACATCATGACG
The DNA here is from genome assembly GCA_964350235.1 of uncultured Gemmatimonadaceae bacterium. Lineage (GTDB taxonomy): Bacteria > Gemmatimonadota > Gemmatimonadetes > Longimicrobiales > Gaopeijiaceae > JAWLHJ01. Next base: position 6,951 of record CAYGKI010000116.1, read on the forward strand.
CTGGCCACCCGTGTGTCGAGCAGCCGGAGGTCGACCAGGATCCGGGACTTGGTGGTCAGCGAGGTCACGCCGGCGGCGATGCCCACGAAGACGGCGCCCAACGTGGTGCCACCGAAGTACAGGACGGTGAAGTACGCCATGACGAACGGCGTGACGAACCCGCCGATGGCCGCCAGGAAGCCGCCCCAGGAGGCCTTGCCCAGCTCTCTCGGCTCGATCTCCATGCCGACGTAGAGCATCATGAGCAGGATGCCGACTTCGGCCAGGACGGCCAGGGCCGGATCCCCGGACAGCCACCCGAGGATGGGTGGGCCCAGCAGGATGCCGATGAGGAGCTCTCCCAGCACCGCGGGATAGCCGATGCGGGTGGCGAGGG
>CAYGKI010000116.1:7336-9078 GCA_964350235.1 uncultured Gemmatimonadaceae bacterium
GAGCCAGGCCGCCAGGAGCACGAACAGGAGGTTGGCGAGACTCAGGTCCATGACCGTTGCGTGAGGGCGCGGGAGAGGGCCGAAGCCAGGAAGGGTGCAGCAGGCCAGTGGGTAAGATATCCGGATCTTCCCCGCCTGACGTCCGGAAAGCTACCTATGGCCGCCGGGCGCGCGACGACCATGTCGCGCGAGCGAAGCTCCCGTCAGAGATCCCTGGCCAGCCGGATTCCCGTGAACTGCCACGCCTTGTCCGGATGGAAGAAGTTGCGGTACGTCGGCCGGATGTGGCTCAGGGACGTGGCGCAGGACCCGCCGCGCAGCACGAACTGGTTCACCATGAACTTGCCGTTGTACTCGCCCACCGCCCCCGGCGCCGGACGGTACCCGGGATAGGGACGGTAGGGGCTGGAGGTCCATTCCCAGACGTCGCCCCACAGCTGGACGGGCGCATGGCGGCCGGCCTCGCCGTCGGGGTCGGCCGATCCCGCCAGGGGTGCCGGATGGAAGCGGCCCGAGTCCACGAAGTTGCCCTCCATGGGCACGCCGGCGGCCGCCACTTCCCACTCCTCCTCGGTGGGAAGGCGGGCGTCCGCCCACCGAGCGAACGCGTCGGCCTCGTACCAGGTCACGTGGCTCACCGGCTCGGCCGGGTCCAGGCGCTCCATCCCGCGGAGGGTGAAGATCCACCAAGCGCCGTCCCGCTTCTCCCAGTAGAAGGGCTCGCTCCACCCCAGCGCGTCGCGCGTGGCCCATCCTTCGGACATCCACAGCTCCGGACGTGCGTAGCCGCCGTCGGACATGAAGTCCAGGAACTCGCCGTTGGTCACCAGGCGGTGGCCCAGGGCGAACGGCTGGACCAGCGCCCGGTGCCGGGGCAGCTCGTTGTCGTAGCAGAACCCTCCGCCCGGCCAGCCGATCTCGTGGATTTCCTCGGCGAACTCGAGCCAGCGCATGGGCTCGGCCTCGCCGCCCGAGGCGTCGGCGCGGGAGGATTCCCCCGGATCCAGCTCCAGGTAGGCCGGACGAAGGGGGTTCACGCTGAACACGTGCTTGATGTCGGTGAGCATGAGCTCCTGGTGCTGCTGCTCATGGTTGAGCCCCAGCTCCACCAGCGCGCCGACTTCGGGGGCGAGGGGCCCTTCCAGCAAGCGATCCATGGCTTCGTCCACCGCGTCCCTGTAGCGCCAGACCTCCGCCACCGTGGGCCGGGACAGATAGCCGCGCCGCGCGCGACAGTGCCGCTCGCCCGCCTGCACGTAGTACGAGTTGAACAGGTACGGATAGTCGGGGTCGTGCAGCGCGTACCCCTCCAGGTGAGGCTCCAGCAGGAAGGTCTCGAAGAACCACGACGTGTGCGCCAGGTGCCACTTGGTGGGGCTCACGTCCTCCATGGACTGGACCACCTGGTCTTCGGGGGCCAGGCTGCGGGTCAGGTATCGGCTCCTCTGGCGGACCTGCCGGTACCGCTCCCGGAGCGAGCCTGCCCGGTGTTGCTGTGGGGCCGGCCCTGTGGCGTCCCGGGCGGACCCGGTGGCGCTGGAGGTTCGGGGGCTCGGGCTGCTGGATGGGTCGGAGGCGGGGCCCACGTCGAGACTCCGGGTCGGAGGACGGACTCGTCAACACTCTAACAGGCAAACCGTCGGGAACCGGCCAGGGTTCCATCCGGGATGCAGCCGTGCGTGTCGCCTTCCGAGGCTCAGGACCCCTCCAGCGGCGTGACCGGCTCGATCACTTCCATGCCG
>CAYGKI010000117.1:0-9073 GCA_964350235.1 uncultured Gemmatimonadaceae bacterium
ACCCTGCTCGCTGGAGAGCGTGGCGGGCCAGCTCGGCGTGTCCACGGGAAAGGCCGCTTCCCTCCTGGAGAGCCTCACGGCCATGGAGCTGGTGCGCACCGCCTCCGACGGACCCGTCCTCACCGACGAAGGGCGGACGTCGGCCCTGCAGCTCGTCAGGAGCCACCGGCTCTGGGAGCGGTATCTCGCCGATCGTACCAGCGTTCCCCCGGGCGAGTGGCACGCCGAGGCGGAGCGCGTGGAGCACACCATGTCGCCGGAGGAGGCGGATCGGTTGGCGGCACGTCTGGGTCATCCGCGCTGGGATCCCCATGGCGACCCGATTCCGACGGCGTCCGGAGATCTCCCGTCCGTGGCGGCGGATACCCTGGCCTCGGCCGAGCCCGGGACGGCGGTGGAGATCGTCCACCTCGAGGACGAGCCCAGGGAGCTCTACCAGGCCCTTCTGGAAGACGGGCTGGCGTTGGGCACGCGACTGCAGGTTGTGGAGCGGTCCTCCAGCGCGGTGAAGGTGCGGACGGGCGGCCGCGCCTGGACGCTCCCGGCGCTCACGGCGCGGAACGTGACCGTCCGGACCCTCGGCGCCGGCGTGGACGTGGATCGACCCGTCCGCTCGGTTCGGGATCTCCGGCCCGGTGAGACGGGCGTCGTGGTGGAGCTCTCTCCGGCGTGTCGCGGCGCCCAGCGGCGGCGCCTGCTCGATCTGGGCGTGGTCCGGGGCGCCCGGATCACCGCCGAGCTCTCCAGCGCCTTCGGCGACCCCGTGGCCTACCGGATCCGCGATGCCCTGGTAGCCCTTCGGGCCGAGCAGGCGGGGTGGATCCGCATCGAGCATTCCGACGTCGAAGCCAGGGAGGACGTGGCTTGAGCGGCACCGCGGAGCACCATCGGAGGCGGAGCCTGGTCCGCCTGGGCCTCAGGCCGGACCGCTGGGACTACCTGGTGGCCCTGGCGGGGAATCCCAACGTGGGAAAGAGCACGGTGTTCAATCAGCTCACCGGGCTCCGTCAGCACACGGGGAACTGGCCCGGGAAGACCGTGGTCCGGGCCGAGGGCGCGTTCGCCCACGAGGGAAGCCGGGTGAAGGTGGTGGACCTGCCCGGCACCTACTCGCTGCAGGCGGGGAGCGTAGACGAGGAGGTCGCCCGCGACTTCATCCTGTTCGGGCGCCCGGATGTGACCGTGGTGGTCGTGGACGCCACGCGGCTCGAGCGGAATCTCAACCTCGTCATCCAGATCCTGGAGATCACCGACCGCGTCGTCGTCTTCCTCAACCTCATGGACGAGGCCCGACGGCACGGGATCGGGGTGGACGCCGTGAAGCTCGAGGCCGAGCTCGGTGTCCCGGTGGTGCCGGGGATCGCCAGGGAAGGGGTGGGCATCGAGGAGCTCCTGGATGCCGCCCACGAGGTGGCCACGGGTGAGCGCCGCAATCGGCCGTTCCGCCTGGGAGCCCACGCCCCCTCGGTGGAGGAAGCCGTGTCGGAGCTCAGCCAGGTTCTGGACGAGGCCTATCCCGGCCTCCCCAACACCCGTTGGGTCGCCCTCAGGCTCCTCAACGCCGACGAGGCCGTGCGGGAGGCGGTGCACTCCGGTGAGCTGGGTCGGGTGGGGCCCGACGGGGACGACGGCCAGGCCAGGACCGTGCCGCCCGAGTTTCAGCGCGACCGGATCCTGGATACGGCCTCCCGCCTCCGGTGGGAGCTCCCCGCGGACTTCCATGACCGGGTCACCGAGCGTGCCTACGGGGCGGCGGAGGAGATCACCGCTCGCGTCCGCCTCGGAGGGCTGAAGAAGGTGGGCTTCGCGTTCGACAGGAAGCTCGACGAGCTGCTCACCAGCCGCTTGTGGGGCTTCCCCCTCATGCTGGCCATCCTGGCCGTGGTCTTCTGGTTGACCATCGCGGGCGCCAACGTGCCGTCGGCCATGCTCGCTTCCCTGCTTCTGGATACCGTGCATCCGTGGCTGAAGGGGCTGGCCTCCGCCGGGGGGCTCCCCTGGTGGCTGGACGGATTCCTCATCGACGGGGTGTATCTGGCCACGGCCTGGGTGGTGAGCGTCATGCTGCCTCCCATGGCCATCTTCTTCCCCCTCTTCACCTTGCTGGAGGACTTCGGCTACCTGCCCCGGGTGGCTTTCAACCTCGACGCGCTCTTCCGCAAGGCGGGCGCGCACGGGAAGCAGGCCCTCACCATGTGCATGGGATTCGGGTGCAACGCGGCGGGGGTGGTGTCCACGCGGGTGATCGACAGCCCACGCGAGCGACTCATCGCCATCATCACCAACAACTTCTCGCTCTGTAACGGGCGGTGGCCGACCCAGATCCTCATCGCCACCATCTTCATCGGAGCGCTCGCGCCCGGGGTTCTGGGAGGCGTGGTGAGCGCGGCCGCGGTGGTGGGCATCGCCCTGCTCGGCATCGTGATGATGTTTCTCTCCTCCTGGCTCCTCTCCCGCACGGTGCTGAGGGGTGAGGCTTCGAGCTTCAGCCTCGAGCTTCCGCCATACCGCCCTCCGCGCATCCTCCAGACGTTGTACACGTCCATCATCGACCGGACGCTCATCGTGCTCTGGAGGGCCGTCCTGTTCGCCGTCCCCGCCGGCGCGGTGATCTGGCTCATCTCCAACATCCGTGTGGGCGACGTCAGCCTTGCGACGCACGTGGTGGACTGGCTCGATCCCTTCGGCATGCTCATAGGGATGAACGGCGTCATCATGCTGGCGTACGTGGTGGCCATTCCGGCCAACGAGATCGTCATTCCCACGGTCCTCATGCTCACCGTGCTCACAGGAGGGATGGACGGGGGAGCGGGCGCCGGCGTGATGTTCGAGCTCGAGTCGGTGGACGAGACCGGCGAGCTTCTGCGGTCCGCGGGCTGGACACTGCTGACCGCCGTGAACCTCATGCTGTTCAGCCTTCTCCATAACCCCTGCTCCACCACCATCTACACCATCTACAAAGAGACGCGGAGCGCCAGATGGACCACGGTGGCGACGCTCATGCCCGTGGCCATGGGACTGGTGGTGTGCTTCCTGGTGGCCCAGGTGTGGCGCCTTATCGGCGGCTGATCCGAAGTCGAAGGCGCCGCCTTCGCCTGGCGTTGCGGTGGATCCCTACACAGCTTCCGAAGTCTCGATCGTGCTTCCATAGCAGGGGATCTTCATGCTCGACTTCGACGCCCTCCTCATGAATGCGTCCGCCGTCATCGCCTCGTGGGCACCCAGGGTCTTCGGAGCCCTGGCGGTCCTGATCGTCGGACTCCTGGTGGCTCGTTGGGCCAAGGGCCTCACACGACGCGGACTCGAGCGAAGCAGCGTGGACGAGATGCTCATCCCGTTCCTCTCCGGGGTGGCGCATGTGCTGCTGGTGGTGGTCGTGGTCATCGCCGCGGTGAACACCCTGGGCGTCTCCACCACCTCGTTCGTGGCCATCCTGGGTGCCGCGGGCCTGGCCATCGCACTGGCGTTCCAGGACACGTTCTCGAACTTCTCGGCCGGTGTCATGCTGCTGACCTTCCGCCCCTTCGACATCGGGAACTTCGTGACCATCGGAGGGGAATCTGGCACCGTGCAGTCCGTGGGGATCTTCTCCACGGTGCTCGCGACGCCGGACAACGTGGAGATCCGTATTCCGAACTCCCAGGTGTTCGGGCAGACCATGCAGAACTTCTCGGCCAACGACACGCGGAGAATCGACCTGGTCATGGGGGTCGGGTACGAAGACGACCTGGGCGTGGCCGTCCGCACCTGCATGGATGTGATCTCCGCGGATCCGAGGGTCCTGGAGGATCCCGAGCCCGTGGTCGCGGTACATGAGTTGGCGGACTCTTCGGTCAACCTGGTGGTCCGGCCCTGGGTGAAGTCGTCGGACTACTGGACCACGCGGTGGGACCTCACCAGGGCGCTCAAGGAGAACCTGGAGGCCGCGGGCTGCTCCATTCCGTTCCCCCAGCGGGACGTTCACCTGTATCAGACGAGCTGAGGTCTCATGGGCATTCTTTCTTCAAGATCGCTCTTCTGCGCCGCTCTGGGCTTGGCCCTGGTGGCGGCGCCCCGGGCCGCGGACGCGCAGAGCTTCGGCGTGGCGCCGCGTGCGGGGACGCTGGGGTTGGGCGCCGACCTGGCCCTGGAGCTGGGACCAAGGGTCGTGGCTCGTGGGGGCGTGGGCGTCCTACCGTTCGAGTTCACGGGGACGTTCGACGACATCGAGATGACCCTCGAGCTCCCCAGCACGTGGTACAACATCGGGTTGGATCTGTACCTGACCAACGTCGTACGTATCGGCGGCGGCTTGATGGTCAAGTCCGAGGATCCGACGCTCTCCGCGACTCCCACCGAGCCTCTCGAGGTCGGTAGCCAGACCTTCTCGCCCGACCAGATCGGGACCCTCAGCGGGACGCTGGACTCGGGACGCCAGGCGCCGTACGTCCTCATCGGCTTCGGGAAGCACACCCGCGGTATCGGCCTGACCCTCGACCTGGGGGTCGCCTTCCAGAAGGAGACCCGGGTGACCCTGGACGCCTCGGGCGGGACCCTGTCCGACGACCCGGGCTTCCGTGCCGAGCTGGAAGCGGAGGCGCGGAGCTTCGAGGAGGACCTCCCCACCTACATCGACCTCTGGCCCATTCTGAGCCTGGGGCTTCGTATCGGGCTGGGTGGCTGAGGGCCGCGACCATGGGCGAGGGCGCGCGCAAGCTCGAGTTGGAGGTTGGTGATCGCGGCGCGGTTTCCGCGCTTCTCACGCCAGCGCTCGGCGAAGCCCGGGCGGCGTTCGTGTTCGGACACGGAGCCGGAGCCGGGATGACCCACCCCTTCATGGCGTCGGTGTCGGATCGGCTCGCCGCGCTGGGCGTCACCACGTTCCGTTACCAGTTCCCCTACATGCAGGCCGGAAGGAAGGCTCCCGATCGCCCACCGGTTCTCCTGGAGACGGTACGGACGGCGGTGCACGAAGCCCGCGCCCTCGTCCCGGACGTGCCGCTCGTGGCGGGAGGAAAGTCCATGGGCGGACGCATGACCTCCACCGCCGCGGCCGAGGGCGGTCTGGAGGGGGTCCGCGGGCTGGCGTTCTTCGGCTTCCCCCTCCACGCGGCCGGGCGGGATTCGGACGAGCGTGGGGCACACCTGGCGGAGGTCGGGCTGCCCATGCTTTTCCTGCAGGGCACCCGGGATCGTCTCGCCAACCTCGAACTGCTGGAGCCGCTTCTGGCGCGCGTTCGTCCCAGGCCGACGCTGCACGTGCTGGACGGAGCGGACCATGGGTTCCACGTCCTCAAGCGCTCGGGACGCACCGACGACGAGGTTCTCGACGAGGCGTGCCAGGCGTTCGCGGCCTGGGCGGGGAGCCTCTCATGACCCGCTCCGCCGGAGTGATCCTGTTGGCCCTCGCCGCGTCGATGTCGGGCCTCACGGTCCCGGCGCAGGGCCAGGAACGGGTCTCGCGCCTGGATCGGGTCATCCACGGACTCTCGTACCGGGTGCTGCCCGGGACGTCGGCGGGCTCCGAAGGGGAAGCGGGGCCGCAGGTCGCTCGATCACCGCACGACGCCAGCGTCGTCTACCGGATCGACGACCGCGTCCACCGCTCCACCGACGGCGGAGCCAGCTGGACCGCGGTGAGCCCGGTCCTGGGCCCGGGTCGCCTCACCGCCGTGGCCGAGAGTCCGGTGGAGCCCGGGCTTCTCTGGGCGGGTGCCGAAGACGGATCGGTGTACCGCACCCGCGACGGGGGTCTTTCATGGACCAGCACGGCCATTCGGCTCGCGGATGCGGGGCAGGCCCCCGGAGGACCGACGGCGGGGATCGGCGACGGGGGCGCGCGCCAGACCGGGGGCTCGGAGGCGTCCGCCGCGGCGGTGTCGGGCGCGCCGGTGGTCGGCGTGGTCCCGTCCGCGAGTCGGGGTGGGACCGCCTACGTGAGGCTGGGCGTCCCCGATGGCGCCGATCCGGGGCCGCTCCTGTTCCGCACGGACGACTACGGGGAGGCATGGGTCTCCCTGACCGGCCCTGGCAACGGGCTCCCGGACGACGCTCCGCTGACGGCGTTCGCGGAGGATCCCGAGGGCTCCAAGCTGCTCTTCGCGGGCACTCCCCTGGGCGTGCACGTTTCCTTCGACGACGGAGGGTCCTGGGACCTGTTCCAGCTCGACATGCCCGAAGCGGTCATCTCGGACCTCCGCATCGTGGAAGGCCACCTCCTCGTGGAGACCCAGGCCCACGGCCGGTTCGTGCTGGACGAGATCGGGCCGCTGCGCCAGGTGATGCGGGGCCTCCTCACAGGAGAGCCGTATCTCTTCGAGCCGCCGCCCGTCGTGGTGGGCACGGAGGGGCGGTCGGAGCCCGTCGGCGCCGAGCTGGCGGCCGAGACGCCCTTCGCGGTGCCACCCATCGCGTTCCTGGATTACCTCCTGCCCTCGTTCGTGCGCCGGGTGCAGATCGAGGTCCTGGACGGCGAGGGTCGGTGGCTCACGACCGTGCGCGGTGAGGAGCGTCCGGCGGGTGGCGAGCGTCCGCAGGGCACGCGGGCCGGTGTCCACAGAGTGACGTGGGATCTGTCGTACGCGGATGCCGACGGGGGCGTCCGGAAGGTGCCGCCCGGGAGCTACGTCGTCCGGATGACCGTCGACGGACTCGTTCGCGAGCGGATTCTGGAGGTGGTGGGCGGCTGACGCCTCGTGCGCTCAGCCGTCCGACCAGAGCCCCGGCGTCGTGGCGAGCTGACGCGCCACGGACTGCAGGTCGGGCTCCACCAGATCCTCGCCGAACGTTCCGAACCACGCGATCACCAGGTCCCGCTCCGGTGATACGTAGAGGGACTGTCCCCCCCATCCATTCTTCCCGAAATCTCCGTCGGGGAAGACCACGTCGCACTGCCATCCGGCATGGGTGGGCGGGCTGCCCGATGATGCGTAGGCCGCCTCGAAGGCCGAGGGTGGGAAAAGCTCGGGCCGCGCGTCCCCCACGAGCTTCTCGTGGAAGCGCTCCTGCTCCAGCATGAACACGCCCAGACGCCCCAGGTCGCGGAGGGTGCTCACCAATCCGCCATGGGCGGCGGCGGCTTCGCCCTCGTCGTAGTCCCCGGAGACGATGGAGACCTCCTCCTCCGGCCCGACATGGCGCCATATCCTCCGGGAAAGGAGATCTGGGTATCGCTGGCCTGTCACCGACTCCGCCAGGTACATGAGCAGGCTGGTGTTGGCCGACGCGTACACGTACCGGGTCCCCGGAGGGTCCCCGGGTGCCATGCCCGCCATATGGGCCGCGAAGGAGACGGTGGGGAGGTGGGGCTGGAGTCCCACGGAGCGCTCCATGACCAGCATGCAGGACTCGATGTCGGCGTACGCGTCCGCATCCTCCGGACAGTCGATGCCCGAGGCCATGTCGAGCACGTCCCGGACGGTCACGCCGGACCAACGGCTGGACACGAGCGCGGGGAGGTACCGGTCCACGGGGTGGGCGGTGTCGACCAGGCACTCGTCCTCGAGCGCCTTGTCCGCCGCGCCGTCGACACCGGCCTTGGAGACGAGCAGGCCGGCGGCCATCTTGCTGGTGCTCCAGTAGAGGTGGCGCTCTTCGGGGCGCATGTGGACGTACCGCTCGTAGACCACGTCGCCGCGGTGGATGACGATGAACCCGTCCACCCGGGGGTCTTCGGTCACGTACGCGTCCAACGTCACGGCACCCCGGTCGCGGGTGTCGACCACCAGGTCCGCGACCTCGGCCCTCGGGGCCTCGCCAAGGGGGCGGATGGTCTCACCCCCATCCAGGGCGATGGTCTCCACCAGCCGATCCACGTTGAGGTGGCCGAACCGCATGAGATCCCCGCCGAACCAGCCGCTCACGTAGTCCCACCGTCGGCGGAGGTCGTCCGCCTGCTCGGCGGTGAACGGACCCGCGTACGCCGTGACGCCAGCCGCACCCGATGCGTCGGTGTCCCGCCGACCGCACGCCGCCAGGACGAGGATCACCGACGCGAGAGCCGCGCCCATGGGCGCGGCCCTGCGGCGAGGCGACGTCCTGGTGGGCTTCAAGGATCCAAGTCCGTCGGGGCGTGCTCCGCCAGCCACCGCACCGGGTCCTCGGCCAGGACCTGGTCGAGCTCCTCCACCAGTCGCTCCCCGTCCTCCTCGGAGAACGGCATGGGAGGCTTGATCTTCAGCACGTTGTGGCCCGGTCCGTCGGTGCTCAGCAGGATCCCGCGCTCGGCCATCCGGTCGATGACATAGCGCGCCATGGCCGACGCCGGCGTCTTGGAGGCGCGGTCGGTGACCAGCTCCAGGCCGAGGAAGAGACCCCGGCCGCGGATGTCCCCCACCACCTCGTGGCGCGTGGCGAGGGAAGCCAGGGAGCCCTTGAGCGTGCCGCCCAGGACGGCCGCCCTGTGCTGGAGCCCCTCTCCGTCGAGCACGTCCAGAACGGCCAGACCGATGGCCGCGGAGACGGGATTTCCTCCGAAGGTGCTGAAGAACTCCATGCCGTTGTCGAAGGATGCCGCGATCTCGGGCGTGGTGACCACCGCCCCGATGGGATGCCCGTTCCCCATGGGCTTCCCCAGCGTGACGATGTCCGGTGTCACGTCCTGTGCCTCGAACGACCAGAAGTCGCTACCGATGCGGCCGAAGCCCGTCTGGATCTCGTCGGCGATGCATACGGCTCCGGCCTGCCGGGCGTGCTTGTAGGCCGCGGACAGGTAGCCCTGCGGCGGCTCGATCTGCCCCGCGCACGAGGGATAGCTCTCGGCGATGAAGGCCGCGGGCGTGATGGAAGCGCCGCGCAGCTCGGCGAACGCGTCGCGGACATGGCCCGCGTACCGTTGGGCACGATCCGGCATGTCCCGCCCGTACCTTCCCCGATACTCGTCGGGCGTCGGCACGGCCCGGACCCAGGGTGGGGGCCCCATGCCGCCGGCACCGGCGAACTTGTAGTGGCTCACGTCGATGAGCGTCTGGGTGTGGCCATGGTAGCCGCCCTCCAGCGCCACGACGCCCGATCCGTTGGTGTGGGCTCTCGCCAACCGCAGCGCCAGCTCGTTGGCCTCGCTCCCGGAGTTCACGAAGAAGCAGCAGGAAAGTGG
>CAYGKI010000118.1:0-9022 GCA_964350235.1 uncultured Gemmatimonadaceae bacterium
GGTGCGTATCCCCCTCGAAGGTCGTCTCCAGCTGCTCCAGGAAGTGCGGGACCAGGCTCATGTGGTAGGAGTTGATCTTGGAGAAGTCGAGGATCCTGCCCTCGTCTCCTCCGTGGTGCGACGCGTTGTGGAAGCCGGCGTCCACGCCGCTCTCCGGGTAGACACGGTTGGACACGTCGCGGCTCATCTTGAACGTCACCACGCGCGTCATGTCGGAGGCGAAGGCCAGAACCTGCAGGTCGAACATGAGCCGGACGTGCTCACCGTAGTCGTCGGGGACACCCGCCGGTGCGCCGGCAAGCGCCCGCGGCTCCCCGCTCATGTTCCGCTCCTCGATGAGCTGCATGCGCCGCTCGATCTCACGGATGTTGGTCAGGTAGCGGTCCATGCGGGCCTGGTCTTCCGAGCCCAGGCTACGGTTGAGCTGCGCCACGTCCCGGGACACCCAGTCCAGGATGCTCCGCTCCGTCGCCCTGCGCTGGGCCCTCTCCTCCGCCGTGGCGCCACGCCCGAAGAGCATGTCGAAGGCCACCCGCGGGTCCCGGATCATGGGAAGCGGATCGGTGGGTGAGGCCCAGCTCACGGTGTCCGTGTAGACGCAGGCGTAGCCGTACGCGCAGCCTCCCGCCTGATCCACGTTCTCGATGCAGAGCTGGAGGGACGGAATGGGCGTCTGCTGGCCGAAGCGCCGGGCGTACAGCTGGTCCATGGAGGTGCCCACGAAGACGTCGGACCCCTCGGTCTGCTTCGGGTGCTGCTGGGTGAGGAACACCGCGCTGGACCGGAAGTGGTCCCCGCCGATCTCACGGGGGATGACCGCCTCGGCTCCTTCCACGTCGGTGTTGCTGACGATGGTCATGTACTTCCGGAACGGATCGAGGGGGCTCAGCGAGCTGGGCGTCAGGTCGAAGTCACGTCCCGTCTCGGCGGGCGCCCAGAGGTTCTGGGTGGCGCCCCACTCGCTGCAGCCCGCCGCGCCGTGGACCATCTCGATGGCCACGAACCGGGTGGGATCCTCGCCGTCGGCGCCACGGAGGGTGGACCGACCCGCCGGGACCATGGCGTCGAGGAACGGCAGCGCCACGGAGACGCCCACGCCACGAAGGAAGGTGCGGCGCTCGATGTTCTTGTGCATCAGGTGCATGGCTCTCTTCCTCGTCCTCTAGCGTTGATCACGGTTGGCGTCCGCGGCGACCGGCGCCGCCACGCTCATCCGGAAGGCGGGGCTGTTCACCACCCCCAGGATGAAGTGCGAAGCCTTGTAGTCGTCGGCCGCGGCCTCCCGCTCCATGGAGCGGACGGTGGGCATGTCGAAATACTCCACCCGGCGACCCAGGGCATAGGCCATGAGGTTCCGGGCGAAGGTGCGCACGAAGACCGACGGGCGCGCCATGATGGCGGCCCGGAGACCCTCGGGTCCCGAGATCTCGGTGCCGTCGTACAGCTCCCCACGGGCATCGATGGGGGTCAGGTTCTCTTTGATACGCCAGGCGCCGGTCACGTCGAAGTTGTCCAGCGCCAGACCGATGGGGTCGATGACGCTGTGGCAGGAGTTGCAGGCCGGATTGTCCCGGTGCATCTCCATGCGCTCCCGCGTCGTGAGCTGGCGCCCACCCGCGGAGGCCGACGTCTCGTCGAAGGCCGGGACGCCCACCGGCGGGGGCGGGGGCGGGGGGCTCCCCAGGAGCACTTCCATGACCCACTTGCCCCTCATGACCGGTGAGGTGCGGTTGGCGTGGGACGTCATCATGAGGATGCTGCCGTGCCCGAGGACGCCGCGACGGTTCTCGTCCGCCAGAGCCACCTGTCGGAACTCGTCGCCCACCACGCCGGGGATGCCGTAGTGGTCGGCCAGCCGCTCGTTGACGAACGTGTAGTCCGCCATGAGCAGGTCCAGGATGCTCCGATCCTCGTCGACGATGTGCTGGAAGAGCATCTGCGTCTCCCGGGTCATCGCCTGCTTGAGCTGGTAGTCGAAGTACGGGTAGAGCTGAGCGTCCGGGTTGACCTTGTCCAGATCCTGAAGCCGGAACCACTGGGACGCGAACCGGGTGGACAGCGTCCTCGCCCGGGGGTCCTGGAGCATGCGACGGGCCTGTCGCTCCAGCTCGTCGGCATCACCCAGCCGGCCGGCCTGGGCCGCTTCGAGCAGCTCGTCGTCGGGCGGCGCGTTCCAGAGGAAGTACGACAGGCGTGAAGCCAGGGCATCGTCGGAGATCCGGTACGGCTCGCCAGGAGCCACGTTCCCCGGCTCTGCCTCCAGGCGGAACACGAACCTCGGGCTCGAGAGGATGGCCCAGAGCGCGTTCCGGATGCCCACCTCGAAGCCACCCTGGGCCCGCCCGTCCTCGTAGAAGGGCATGAGCTCGTCCAGCTCCCCGGCGACCAGCGGCCGGCGGAACGCGTCGGCGGCCAGGCGCTCGACGATCTGCCGGGCGCAAGGCTCCTCCTCGGACGAAGCCGTCGGGCGGCAGGAGAAGATCAGCTTGCGGCTCGGCGTCTCCGAGACGCCGGTCACCCGGAAGGGTCCCGAGATGGCCAGGTCCCGGATATGGGGCAGGTTGGTGACCCCGTAGCCGACACCCATCTGGGGATCGGCCATGGTGAAGTCGATGGGCAGGATCAGGTCGGTGTTCGGACCCTCGTCGTTGCGCAGGAACGCGGCCGCGACATGCTGCGGGCCGGCACGCACGTGGACGGGAGGCGTCTCGAGCTTGAGTCCCGTGGGGTCCGTCTCGGACATGAAGCGATCCACCTCGAGCAGCGCCACGCGCTCGCCGTTGATGGAGACCTCGATGCGCTCGTCCCTGGCGGTGAGCCCGAAGAGCTGACCGTCGGGGCTGGCCTGCATCTCGATGACGAAGACGTACTCGCCGTCCGCCGGGAAGTTGTGCGTCACGGCGGTGCCGCCCCGGGTGCCCAGCGGGGTCCCCTCGATGTGCTCCACCTGGGAGACGGTCTTGGGAATCTTGTAGACCGCGGTGGCGGGGGTGGCCGCGGCGTCCCCGACGGCGTCCCGGGCGACCTGCGCGGCGGCCCTCATGTATCCCTCGAGGAGCGTCGCGGAGAGGATCTGCGTGTCCGCGATGTTGTCGAAGTTGTCCGACAGTGTCTCGGTGGGGAGATACGCCGACGCGTCGATCTCCAGGCCGAACATGTCCAGGATCGTGGCTTCGTACTCCGCGCGATTGAGGCGCTGGAAGGAGCGGCGGCCGGGATTGGGCCGCTCCGCCGCGATCTCGTCGAGGCGGCGCTCCAGGGCGGTCACCAGGAGATCGAGCGTGTCCGCCGCGGGTCGCCGGGAGCCCGTGGGAGGCATCATGCCCGCCCGGAGCTTGTGGATGACCCGCTCAGCGAGCTCGGGCTTCTCCTCGGGGGCGGCCACGTCGAAGTCCTCCAGCGACATGTTGCCTGTCAGACGGCGGTCGCTGTGGCACCGGACGCAGTACTGGTCCACCACGTCGTCCAGCGCCGCGGCTCGCTCGACGCGATCCGCCTCGGAGAGCGGCGCGTGGGCGGCCAGCCCCTGCGTCGGTTGGAAGGGCTCGGAAGAATCCGGACCCAGCTCCACGGTGGCCAGGGCCACCAGGGCCATGCCCAGGGCCATCACGGGGGTCGTCAAACTGTTCATCACTGCCTCACGCACGTGCACCGGACGCCCGGCGGCGCCCGGAAGGGGACCTGATGGGACGGGATGAGCCGGGCGCGCATGCATGCGCCGCGCCCGCGCGATCTCCGCATCCGCTCCAGAGTACGGGCCGAAAGGCCCGGACGCCAGTTGTTTGTCTAAGGACGCGCGCGCGCCAGGGCGTGGGGGGACAGGCTTCCGGGACGGATTGCGCCTCCCGCCGGGTGGGACCCACCTTGTCCCCATGGAATCGACCAAAGAGATCGTTCGACTGACCGTGAACGGGGATCGCCACGAGGTCGGGGTCCCGACGCACTACACGCTCCTCGAGACGCTCCGATACACGCTGGGTCTCACCGGCTCGAAACAGGGATGTGACAAGGGGGATTGCGGCGCCTGCACCGTGCTGGTGGACGGCATTCCCACGCTCTCCTGCATCACCCCGGTCTGGGAGGCGCAGGGCACCCGGGTTCGGACCGTGGAGGGATTGGCTTCCACGGAAGGGCCCCATCCCCTGCAGGACGCCTTCGACCTGGCGGGGGCCGCGCAGTGCGGATTCTGCACGCCCGGCATCCTTTGCTCCGCCGCGGCACTCCTGGAGGAGAACCCGGCCCCCACCCGCGAGCAGGTCCGGGAGGCGCTGTCCGGCAATCTCTGCCGGTGCACCGGATACGCGAAGATCTACGACGCCGTCGAGGCCGCCGCGGCGCAGATTCGCGGTGAAGCGCACGCCACCCCCGGCGGCCTGTCGCCCGCCTTGCAGGAGACCGGCCACGGAGGGGCGGACCGATGATCAAGCCGAGCGATAACCGCAAGTCGGACTTGAACTTGATCGGCCGCCCCATGCGAAAGGTGGAAGGTCTGGACAAGTCCACCGGGCGGGCGGTCTACACCGACGACATCACCCTGCCGGGCATGCTCCACGGCAAGATCCTGCGGAGCCCCCACCCCCATGCGCGCATCGTGTCCATCGACACGTCCCGCGCCGAAGCGCTGGAGGGCGTCCACGCCGTCATCACCGGCCAGGACATGCCCACGGCGTACGGGATCATTCCCTGGACGCCGGACGAGTACCCCCTGTGCACCGATCGCGTCCGCTACATCGGCGACGGCGTCGCGGCGGTGGCGGCGGTGGACGAGGACACGGCCATCCGCGCCATAGACCTCATCGACGTGGAGTACGAGGTGCTTCCGGCCTTCCACGACCCGTTCTCCGCGCTGGAGGCGGACGGCGCCACGCCGTACGTGCACGAGGCGAAGAAGGAGGGGTGGAACGGGAACATCACCAAGATCGTCAAGCTGGAGTTCGGCGAGGTGGACGCCGGCCTGGACGACGCCGACGTGGTGGTGGAGGGGGATTACTTCTTCGAAGGCACGACCCACGCGCCCATCGAGCCCCACTGCGCCATCGGGCTCTACGAGGGGAACGGGAAGCTCACCGTGTGGTCCGCCACCCAGGTCCCCCACTACCTGCACCGCGAGCTCGCCCGCGTCCTGGAGGTGGACCCGGCCAAGGTCCGGGTCATCCAGCCACTGGTGGGCGGCGCGTTCGGGGGCAAGAGCGAGCCGTTCGACCTGGAGTTCTGCGTGGGCAAGCTGGCCATGAAGACCGGCCGCCCGGTGAAGATCCTCTACACCCGCGAAGAGGTCTTCTACAGTCACCGGGGTCGTCACCCCTTCCACATGAAGTACCGGACGGGTGCCACCGCCGACGGGAAGCTCACCTCGGTGGATGCCAAGATCCTTCTGGACGGCGGCGCGTACGCGTCGTTCGGCCTGGTCACCACCTACTACTCGGGCCAGCTGCTCTGCGCGCCCTACGACATGCCGGCGTACCGGTTCGACTCGACCCGCGTATACACCAACAAGCCCGCCTGCGGCCCCAAGCGGGGGCACGGGTCGGTGCAGCCCCGGTTCGCCTTCGAGGTGCAGATCGACAAGCTGGCCGAGCGGGTGGGGATCGATCCCATCGAGTTCCGGAGACGCAACTTCATCGGGTCCAACACACGCACTGTAAACGAGTTACGCATAACATCTAACGGGTTCCTTGAATGCATGGCTTCCGTGGAACGGGCCAGCGGGTGGGGCAACAAGTTCCGTAAGCTGCCTTTCGGCAGAGGGATAGGGATCGCGGGCTCAACCTACATCTCAGGGACCAACTACCCCATTTACCCCAACGACATGCCCCAGTCGGGCGTGCAGATGCAGATCGACCGCTCCGGCCGCGTAGCAGTGTTCAGCGGCGCCAGCGAGATCGGCCAGGGGTGCGATTCGGTAGTGGCCTACATCGCCGCCGAGGAGCTCGGGGTACCCCTGGATCACGTGAGGGTCATGCGTGGGGACACGGACTTCACGCCGGTGGATCTCGGCGCCTACTCGAGCCGCGTCACGTTCATGATCGGGAACGCGGCCATCGATGCCGCCCGTAAGCTGAAGCGGATGATCCAGGAAGCGGTGGCCGAAGCCTGGGAGGTGAAGCCCGGAGAGGTCCTTCTTTCCGGAGGACGCGCGCACTGGGCACCCGACACCCAGCGCCAGATGCCCATCCGGGAGGCATTCAACCTCGCCGAGGCCAAGTTCGGCACCCTGGGCTCCACCGGATCCTACAACACGCCCAAGGACGTGCACGGTGAGTACCGGGGCGGCACCATCGGCGCCTCACCCGCGTACTCGTTCACCGCCCACGCGGCGGAGGTGGAGGTGGACGTGGAGACGGGCATCGTCGACGTGAAGAAGGTGTGGGTCGCACACGACTGCGGGCGCGCTCTGAATCCCGTGCTCGTCGAGGGCCAGATGGAGGGCTCGGCCTACATGGGCTTCGCCGAGGCGCTCATGGAGGAGCAGATCTTCAAGGACGCGGACCACGGACGGGCCGGGCTCCACAATGCGCCGTCGCTCCTGGACTACCGGATTCCCACCAGCCTGGACACCCCCGAGCTGGAGGCGCTCATCGTCGAGTCCATCGACCCGGAAGGACCGTACGGCGCCAAGGAGGCGGGAGAGGGTCCGCTACACCCGTCCATCCCCGCCATCGCCAACGCCATCTACGACGCCGTGGGCGTGCGGATGGACCGCCTGCCGTTCTCACCGCCGCGGATGTGGCGCGCCATCGAGGCCGCTCGTGAGGCCGGGACGCTACGGAAGCCCGAAGCACCGGCGGAGACCGGGGCTTCGGTGGGAGCCTGAGGCCGTACTCGTGAACGCCTGGGCCCGCCCATGAACGTGCTTCGCTGGATCGTCGCCCTGATCGGCGTGATCGCGGCGGCCGTGGCCATCGTCGGCCTGCCCCTGGACGACCCCCTGGGACCCACCACCGCCGGGCCGTCGGAGCTGGAGGAGGCCCAGGTCGGGGCCTGGACGCCGGAGGACTGGAGCGTCTTCCAGGCCACGGTGCGCTGGGGGCAGGAAGCCCGCCTCGACACGCTCCCGTTCGGTGACGCCGTGGCGGCCGTGGGACGCCGTTTCGTCGGCACCGCCTACGTCCCCGGGACCCTGGAGACGGACGGTCCCGAGCGTCTTGTGGTGAACTTCCAGGGGCTCGACTGCGTCACGTTCGTAGAGAACGCCCTGGCGCTGGCCCGCTTCATCCGTGCGGACGGCGCCAGGCTCCTTCCCGACCGCGAGGCGGCCGAGGCCCGCTACCAGGCGCTCCTCACCGAGCACCGTTACCGGAGCGGCATGCTGGACGGCTACCCCAGCCGTCTCCACTACTTCAGCGAGTGGCTCTCCGACAACGCCCGACGAGGACTCCTGGTCGACTTGGGGTCCCGGTTGGGGGCCCAGCCGGACCCGGAGCCCATCGACTTCATGTCCACGCACCCCGACGCGTATCGCCAGCTCGCGGACACCGCCAACCTCCGCATGATCCGGGAGACCGAGGGCCGGCTCAACCGGGCGCCGCGCTCGTACGTCCCCGAGGCGCGCATCGCCGACATCGCCGATCAGATCCGGGACGGTGACGTCATCGCCGCCACCAGCACGGTGCCCGGTCTGGACGTGGCCCACACGGGGTTGGCTCTGTGGGTGAACGGGTCCCTGCACCTGCTGCACGCGCCCCTGGTGGGCGAGGCCGTGGAGATCAGCGAGGTCCCGTTGGCGGAGCGGATCCTCCGTATCGAGAGTCAGGACGGAATCATGGTCGCGAGACCCCAGGAGCGAAGGTAATCCAATGCTGCGCATGGCCCCTTTCAGGCATCATCGCCCCGAGACCGTCGCCCAGGCCGTGGAGCTCATGGGTGCCCATGCCGGCAAGGCGATGTACGTGGCCGGCGGGACGGACGTGGTGCCCAACATGAAGCACAGGCTTTTCGAGCCGGAGCACCTGGTCGCCCTGAAGGGAATCGACGAGCTGAAGGGGATCCGACTCGAGGACGACGCCCTGCGCATCGGCGCGGCCGAGACCCTCACCTCCGTGGCGCGCAGCACCGAGGTGTCGGAGCTGTTTCCCGCCCTGGCCGACGCGGCCGGCCACGTCGCCGGGCCCCAGCTCAGGAACATGGGGACGCTGGGGGGCAACCTGTGCCTGGACACGCGATGCACCTACTACAATCAGACCGAGTTCTGGCGCGGGGCCCTGGGCTTCTGCCTGAAGAAGGACGGTGACGTGTGCCACGTGACGAAGGTCGGGAAGAAGTGCGTGGCCGCGCACTCGGCGGACACGCCTCCCGTCCTCATGACCCTGG
This sequence comes from uncultured Gemmatimonadaceae bacterium, assembly GCA_964350235.1. Taxonomy (GTDB): domain Bacteria; phylum Gemmatimonadota; class Gemmatimonadetes; order Longimicrobiales; family Gaopeijiaceae; genus JAWLHJ01. The sequence continues at coordinate 8,311 of CAYGKI010000118.1, forward strand.
GCGCCACGGCGGTCCTCCAGGGGCCTGAAGGTGCCCGGGAGGTTCCCGTGGCCGACTTCTTCGTGGCCGACGGCATCGCCAACACCGTGCGCCGGCCCGAGGAGCTGGTCACGGAGATCCGCATTCCCCTGAGCGCCTCGCGACGCCGCCAGGCCTACGCCAAGCTGCGCCAGCGGAACGCCATCGACTTCCCTCTTCTCACCGTGGCCATCTCCGCGGCCATGGAGGACGACGGTACGGTCCGGGCGCTGGACGGCGTGGTCACCGCGCTGGGATCGCGGCCCCGGGCCATCTCCGGTTGGTCCGCCCTGGCCCAGGGACAGCGGATGGACGCCCAGCTCGTGGACGAGCTCTGCGCCCGGGCGCACAAGCAGTGCCATCCCCTGGAGAACATCATCGTGGACACGGAGTGGCGCCGCGCCATGGTCCCCGTCTACGTCCGACGGGCGCTGGAGCGGATCCGGGCCGCGTGATCGCGGTCGGCGGGCCTGCCGTCCTCCGCCACCGGGTCGCCCCTCCCGCTCAGAGCTTCCACCGATGAATCCGTTTCTGGCCGTCGGCCTCGCCGCCGCGGGTCTCGTGGGCCTCGACCGGCTGGCCAACCTGGTGGTCCGGCCTCGCCCCAAGCCGCCGGACCGCACCATCGACGAGCTCCGCGAAGTCGCGTACAGCGACTTCCGGATCCCGTCGGGACCGCATCGGCTCGCGGCCT
>CAYGKI010000119.1:0-9003 GCA_964350235.1 uncultured Gemmatimonadaceae bacterium
TCCTCGGACCACACCGAGACGCCTACCCCCCTCGGCAACAAAGCCCCCAGCTCCGCTTCGAAGCTCACGGAGCCGGGGGCTTTGCTCACGAAGTCGCAGCCGATCAGCCGCCGTGGCGGCGGAGCATCTCGCGCTGCATCTCCTCGCTGGCGAAGAGGGCCACCTCCACGCGCCGGTTCTCCTGGCGACCCGCGTCGGTGTCGTTGGAGGCGATGGGCTCGGTCTCGCCCATCCCCACGGCCCGGACACGGCCGGCCTCGAGTCCCGCGGTGATGAGGAAGTCGCGGGCGGAGCCGGCGCGCCGCTCCGACAGGCCCTGGTTGTAGGCGGCCTCACCCGTGGAGTCGGTATGACCGACGACGAGCACCTCCGTCCCCTCGTACTCCTCCAGCGAAGCCACCAGATCCCTCAGGTTCTGCTGCGCCGCAGCACGGAGGTCGGACGAGTTCACGTCGAAGAGGATTCCCGAGTCGAAGGTCACCGCGATGCCTTCTCCGACGCGCTCGACCCGCGCGTTGGGCAGCTTGTCCTGCAGGTCCTCGGCCTGGCTATCCATGACGGCACCGATGGCGGCGCCGGCGGCGCCACCCACGGCCGCACCGATGATGGCGCCACGCGCCGTGCCGCTGGCCAGGCCGCCGACAACGGCTCCTGCCGCCGCTCCACCCAGCGCCCCCGTGCGGAAGTTCGAAGAGCAGCCCTGCACGGCCATGGCGCCCATGAGTGTGGCAACGATCAGGGTGCGACGACCCAACGACATCGTATTCATCGATTCGGATCCCTCCACCGAGAGGATGGGCGGGCCGCCGCGAGACGGCCGGCCCGGTGACGGCATGCGGTGCGCGCAAGTCGCGACCGCGTTCCCTGAAAGCTACTGCAGAAACCGCGCCGCGCCACAGGATCGCCCCACCGTGACGGGCGGTTCTAGCCTGACTGGCTCGACGATCCGGTCACGAGGCGGGTGCGCCGACGGACCCCCAGGATCCATGGTCCCAGAAGCGCGGCCAACGCCAGGATCCAGAGGACCACGGCCAGCGAGCTGGAGAACATCACGCTCCACTCCCCGCCACTCAAAGCCAGGGCCCGCCTCAGATTCTTCTCCATGAGCGGGCCCAGGACCAGGCCGAGGATCACCGGTGCCAGGGGGAAGCCGCCCTTGCGCATTCCGTATCCCAGCAGCCCGAACATCGTCATGAGGACCAGGTCGAAGGCCGACTGATTGACGGCGTATACCGCCACGAAGCTCAGCGCCGCGACACCTGGCATGAGGATCCACCGCGGCAGCCTGAGCACGCGGACGAAGAGCCCCACGAGAGGAAGATTGAGGAGGAGGAGGAAAACGTTGCCGACGTACATGGAGGCGGCGAGCCCCCAGAAGACCTCGGGATTCCGCTCGATGAGAAGCGGGCCCGGCGTGAGGCCCAGGCCCAGGAGGGCACCGAGGAGCACGGCCGTGGTCCCGCTCCCGGGGATGCCCAGCGTGAGAAGCGGAATCATGGCCCCCGTGGTCGCGGCGTTGTTCGCGGATTCCGGGCCGGCCACCCCACGGGGGTCCCCACGACCGAAGCGGTTGTCTTCGCCGGCGAGCTTCTCCTCGACGCTGTAGGACAGGAAGGCCGCGATGGTCCCACCCGCGCCGGGAAGCACCCCGGTGAGAAAGCCGACGACGCTCCCCCGCACCATGGTCCACCACGAAGCCATCAGCGCCTGAAGCTTCACGGTCACCTTCCCGTACTTCGTGGCCGCATCGCCACCCCACTCGGTCTGCTCCAGAACCAGCAGGACCTCGCTCACGGCGAACAGCCCGATGGTGACCACCACGAAGTCCAAGCCGTCGAACAGCCTGAGCTGCCCGAAGGTGTAGCGCGGCACGGCGCTGTTCGGATCCATGCCGATGGTGGCGAGAAACAGCCCCAGGCCCGTGGCGGCCAGGGCGCGCGGAACGCTCTTCCCCGACACGCTGGACAGCGCCGAGAACGCGAACACCATGAGCGCGAAATACTCCGCGGGACCGAACCGGATGGCCCAACGGGACAGGGCAGGGGCCAGGAAGACGAGCCCGAAGATGGACAGGGTTCCGCCGACGAAGGAAGCCACGGCGGAGAGCGCGAGCGCCTCGCCGCCTCGGCCCTGCTTGGTCATCTGATATCCGTCGATGGCCGTGACCACCGCGGACGCGGTCCCCGGGACGTTGAGGAGGATGGTGCTGATGGAGTTCCCGTACTGGGATCCGTAGTAGATCCCGGACAACAGGATGAGGGAAGACTCGGGAGGGAGCCCAACCGCGAAGAGCAGCGGGATGAGCATGGCGATGGCGTTGATGGGCCCGATCCCCGGGAGCATGCCCACCACCGTGCCCACCACCACCCCGCCCAACGCCAGGCCCAGGTTGAGCGGCTGGAGGGCCACGGCGAAGCCGGAGAAGAGAAGTCCCAGCGCTTCCACCCCGCCTCCTAGGCCTCGAGCACGCCCAGGGGCAACGGAAGCCCCAGGGCGTAGACGAAGAGGGCATAGAGGAGGAGCGCGAAGACCAGGCCCGCCATGGCGCCGCGGGCCAGGGTCCCCCCGAAGAGGCGAGCCAGAGCGGCGAAAGCCAGCGTGGTGGCGGGGACGAAGCCCAGGGGCCCGAGGAGCAAGGCATAGCCGGTGAAGCTGATCACCGCCAACGCGATGGCCCGCCCCCCTCCTTGAGCCACGGGGGCATGAGAGGCGGGATGGGCGTCCGGCGCCTCCCGTGCCTGGCGACGCGCCTCCCGTATGAGGGCACCGCCACCCAGGACGAGCAGGCCCGCCGCCAGCAGCGGAAAGGCCTTGGGTCCCAGGGGATCGGTGGGGAACGCCACGTCGAAGGTCGTGGCTTCCAGCGCCACCGCGAGGGCGGTGAGGACCACGCCCACGGCGGCGGTGAGCCGCGCCCCGACGGCGCTCACGGCCACCTCACTGGATCAACCCCAGCTCAAGGGCGAGGCCGCTGAACGCGTCCACCTGACGCATGACGAACGCCTCGAACGGCGCACCCACGAGGAAGTAGGGCCGGAGCCGCGCCTGGGCGCGCGCCGTAGCCCACGCCTCGGATCGGGCCACGGCCTCCAGCCTCTCCACCCAGCCCTGATACTCCTCCTCGCTGAGGCCGCCGGGAACGTAGAATCCCCGCCACGTGACCCACTCCACGTCGTAGCCCTGCTCCACGGCGGTGGGCACCCCGGCGAGAAGGCCGTCCAGCGGCTCGGGTGACAGGACGGCCAGCACGCGTATCGACCCCGTCTCCAGGTGGCTCTCCACTTCCGAGGCCTCTCCGCTGAAGACCTGGACGAAGCCACCGAGAAGGGCAGTGAGCGCCTCGCCACCCCCGTCGAAGGGTACGTAACGGACCCGCAGCGGGTCGATTCCCGCCTCGCGACCCAGGAGCAGGATCTTCATGTGGTCCTGACCGACCACGGCGCTCCCCCCGCTCACCACGATGTCCTCGGGTCGCCGCGCCCATTCCTCCAGGAGCTCGTTGAGCGAGTTCCAGGGAGCGTCCGCCGCCACCGCCACGATCCCGTACTCGGCCCCGATGGCGCCGATCCACCTGACGTCGTCGGCCCCCAGATGCCCGAACTGTCCCTGAGCGAGGCGTAGCGTGGTGGCCGGGCTGGCGGCGATGAGCACGTTCGGGTCGTTGCTTCGTTGCGCCACGGCATGGGCGAACGCCACCCCGCCGCCCGCTCCGGGCATGTTCACCGTCGCAACGGCCCCCGGCACGAGGCCGAGGTCGGCGAGGATACGCCCCGTGACCCGGCAGGTGAGATCCCATCCGCCACCTGCGGCGGCAGGAGCCAGGCACTCGACGCCGCGCCGAGAGGCATCGGGTGGGGTGCAGCCCGCCAACAGCGCAAGCATGAGTACGATATGACTACGACGTACTGTCGTCACACTCATCGTACTGACATCCTACTCAAGCACCCACGGAACCGGGTCACACCGGCACGATGGGGAGGATGGCATGGGAAGGGCGGCCGCGATCCAGGTAGACGGTGTTGGTGGCCACGCGGCGGTGGGTGGCCAACCCCTCGGGCTCGCCGGTGTTGAAGTTGAGGTCGAAGTGGGGGTAGTTGCTGCTGGATATGTCGACGCGAATCCGATGCCCGCGAGCGAACAGATTGCTCGTGGGGAAAGCCTCGATGACCACTTCGTATACACGACCGGGCTCCATGAGCTCGGGCTCCTCCCAGCTGTCCCGGTACCGAGCCCGGATGATGCCATCCGTGACGTTCATGGCGAAGCCCTCGGGATAGTCCTCGTTGGGCGGATACACGTCCACCAGCTTGGCCGTGAAGTCTGTGTCGGGCGCATCCGAGGAAATCCAGAGGCGCACCACCAGCGGACCCGTCACCTCCACGTCGGCGTCGAGAGGAGCGGTCTGGAAGACCAGGACATCCGAACGTGCCGCCAAGGGCTCGAAGGGTGGCGTCGATCCGTAAAAGTCGGAGCCTTCCCGCTGATCGTAGGCACCGCCTTCCATGATGGGTGCCCCGGAGGTGATGGTCCCTCCCACGCTGGGCACGGGGTCCGAAGGATCGTAGCGGTAGCTCCGTGACGCTTCCTCCTCGTCGGGCATCTCCGGAGAGAGGGTCCCTCCCACCCCGAGGTAGTAGGGTCGCTCGATGGTCCCGGGGATGGGCCAATCCGAAGCCGTCCGCCATCGACCCCCATGATCCATCCGGCCGTCGACGTTGCGTCGCCCGGTCCCGCCCCCCATGACGAAGTACCGTACCGCGGGCTCCTCCGCCACGCCGTTCTCCACGCCCCGGAGCCAGTGCTCGAACCACCGGAGCCGGAGCTCCCAGAAGTCCTCCGCCACATTGCCGTCCAGGGTCGCCGCCGGGCCGAAGTCCACGTCGCCCGCGTAGGTGAGCGACCGGTCGCCATGGGTCCATGGGCCCATGATGAGGCGCAGGGGCCCCTTCCCCAGTGCCTTGAGTCCCAGGTAGTTCTCCGTGGTGGTCCTCGGGTAGGGGTCGAACCAGGAGGACATGAGGGTGATGGGCGCGTCGGGCCACCGGTCCCAGAAGCCCGCGGCGTAGATGGCCGGGTGCTTCCAGTAGTCGTCGAAGGCCCCGCGGGTCCACTGCTCGAAGAGGTACGCCTCGTAGTCGGGAGCCAGGCTCACCGGGGAACGCCCGGGGGCCCAGGGCATCTCCCGGAACCACTGATGGATGTCCACGGCCTCCATCCGCCGCTGGAGCTCCGGATCCGCCAGGACTTCGGGGCTCACCATGGCGTTCCGGTAGGCCCAGGTCGCCTGCTTCAGCTCGAACGCCCCACCCTGACGGATGCCGCCCTGGTAGGCGTTGGAGAAGCCACCCGAGTCGAGAAACATGGACGCCACGCCCGGGGCCCCGGACGACGCCAGGGCGGCCTGGGTGTGCGCCGCGTAGGACAGGCCCTTGGTCCCGATCTGCCCGTCACACCAGGGCTGCTCCAGGATCCATGCGCACGTGTCGTACCCGTCCTCGACGTCGGACAGGTACTTCACGTACTCTCCCTCCGAGTCGTAGCGGCCCCGCTTGTCCTGATAGATCACCACGAAGCCCCGGTCCACGAACATGCGGGCCACCTCGTGCCGCTCCTTGGCCGCGTCGGGCTCCGCCACCGAGCGCTCCGACCGGCTGGGACGGGTCTTGCCGTAGGGGGTTCGTTCCAGGATCACCGGGAACGGGCCCTCCAGCGCCTCTCCGTCCACGGCGGGCAGATACACGTCCGTGGCCATCCGGACACCGTCGCGCATGGGAATCATGAGGTCCGAAAGGACGGTCATGCCGCCGGGACCGGGCTGGGGGGTGAAAGGGCCGTGGGCCGCCCGTCCGGGGGCGTCCCCCCCGAAGCAGCCCGGCAGCTGGCTGCCCAGCGCCAGCACACCCATGGTCTTCGCGAACGCACGGCGGGACATACCCTCCGCCGCAGGGCCGTGGACGGTGCCCGAGGGCGCCTGGAAGCGATCTTCGGAGAAGCCGTTCATGAGACCTCCGTGGAACACGCGAGCCAACGCGGAAGGCCCCGATCTTACCACCTCCGCTCCCCCCGCGACATAGCGACGGCTATCGGGCGCGAGGCGCCCGGTGATCGATTACGTTTCCCGGATCGCGGGGCGGAAGGAAGCCACGCGCGCACCGGACTCGATTCTGCGGCGGCCCGCCGTCCGTCGCATACGAACAGGGAGAACCCAGTGAGCGGGACCCAGACGCAGAAGCTGTACGACGTGGCCATCCTCGGTGGCGGAAACCTCGGTGAGGCCCTGGCTCGAGGGTGGGCCCGCGCAGGGCTCTTCCCCGAGTCCCGGATCGCCGTGACGCGCCGGCATACGGAGAAGCTCGCCACACTCGCCGCCGAGCACTTCGCGGTCACCCAAGACAACGCCGCCGCCGTGCGGGGAGCGGACCTCATCGTCCTCGCCGTGCAGCCGCAGCAGCTTTCCCAGCTGCTGAACGAGATCGGCCCGGAGCTGGACCCGAGCCGGCACCGACTGGTCTCGGTGGTATCCGGCGCCTCCATCGCCGACATTCGCCACGCGGCCGGGGGCGCCCCCGTCCCTGTCGTGCGGGCCATGCCCAACACCGCCGTCATGATCGGGGAATCGATGACCTGCTTGGCGGGGGAAGAGGGTGCGCCCCCGGAGCTGTTGAAGGAGGCGGAGGAGCTCTTCGCGGTGGTGGGACGTACGCTGGTGATCCCGGAGGATATGATCGTTCCGGCCACGGCCCTCTGTGCTTGCGGCATCGCCTTCTTCCTGCGCTGCGTCCGCGCGGCCGCCCAGGGTGGCATCGAGATCGGATTCCACCCGGAGGAAGCCGCGCTGCTGGCCGCTCAGACCGCCAAGGGCGCGGCCGCCCTCGCCCTCCGCGCGGGCGCGCACCCCGAGAGCGAGATCGACCGCGTGACCACACCGCGAGGGTGCACCATCACCGGGCTCAACGAGATGGAGCACGCCGGATTCTCGTCCGCGATGATCCGGGGGATCGTGACGTCGGCCCGCGCGGCCGCGGAGCTGTACTCGGACTGAAGGCGAGAGACCTGGACGCGCAGGGAAGCGGACAGGAACGGATTACGGGGACGAGCGCATGGCGGACGGACATACGACCAGCAGCCCCATCGCAGTCGCGAAGGACGGCGGGCGGCTCGTGGTGTCGGCGTCGGCGGGGTGCGCCCCCGCGGTCGGCGTCTTCTTCCTGGTGGTCTTCGGGATCCTGGTCTACGGACTCTCGGGCGGATTCGTGAACCTCCACGAGGTCAGCCTCACCGAGCGCGCCATCGCTTGGGTCATCGGGCTGTCGGGCCTGAGCGCGGGGGCATGGGTGCTGCACACGACACGAGGGCACAGGGCGGTGTTCGATCCGGTGCGCCGTACGGTCATCGTGGAGCGGCGAGCCCCCTTCCACACCGCGCGCCAGGAGCTGCGGATTGCCGAGGTCCTTCGGAGCTCGGTCGAGAGGGAAACCGATTCGGACGGCGACCCGGTCTATGGAATCGTCCTCGAGTTGATGGGCGGAGCGCGTGCCTCGCTGACGCCCCAGCTCTATCCGGACAGAGTCGGCTGTGACAGGGCCGTGGAGGAGATCAACCGCTTCCTGGACGCCCAGCGGTGAAGGGACGGCCCTCGGTCCGAGGGCCGAACGCGCAACAGGTCAACATGCGGCGAACTCGTCCTCTCGACGCTCGCCCCGCAACCTCGTTGCGCCACCACTTCGGAGGGGGGTCGAGAAACGCGAAGGGCCCCGGACCGTGGTCCGGGGCCCTTCGCTTGCTTCTTCCGGCGGATGGCAGGACTCCGGCTCGACGTTATCCGCGCGCCTGAACCGTTCCCCCGCGGGGAAGCTCGGCCTCCACGGTCTCGGGATCGACCATGGGCTGCCACACCTGAACGGCGGGGAAGGTGCTGAGGAACCAGCGCACCGCACCCAGATACAGGCCGAGGAACATGCACCCGATGAGGGGATGCCAGATGCTGAACACCGGGTCACCCTCATGCCAGAGCGACGGCGCGATGAGGCCGTACCGCTCCAGCCACAGCCCCACCATGATCACCGACGCGAAGAACGCCAGGAGCTTGGGCTTCATCTTGGCCTTGCGGCCGATGAGCCCGACGAAAGGCACCAGGAAGCAGAGGATGATCACCAGGAGGGAGTAGCCGCCCCAGACCTCGCCGGACCGCTTCACGATCCAGGCCTGCTCCCAGGGCAGCTTGCCGTACCAGATGACGATGTACTGGCTGAAGAACAGGTACGTCCAGAACACCGTGAAGGCGAACGTGAGCTTTCCGATGTCGTGGCGCTGCTGGAGCCCGATGTGGTTGGCGAAGTCCTTGTGCTTGGTCCGGAGATACAGCGACCAGAGGGCCGTGGAGGCGATCCCGCCCCAGAATGCGCCCATGAAGAACCACGCGCCGTACATGGTGCTGAACCAGTGCGGCTCCAGGGACATGCCCCAGTCGTAGCTCACGATGCTCATGACCACGGCGTAGATGAGCACGATGGCCGGCGCGATCCGGGTCATGCGGTGGTAGCTGGACACCTCCTCCTGCTCCTGCCCCATCCAACCCTGGGTGAGTCGCTCCCGCCAGCTGGCGCGGGCCGGATCACCTTCCTCGGCGCCTTCCACCAGCCCCATGTCGGGGCGAAGGGCCAGGTACACGAAGTACAGCGCAAACCCGAAGAGGAGGAGCAAGCCCACCACGTTCCTGGAGATCAGGAACGGCATGTTCAGGTAGGCGGCCTTGTTCTGGACGATGACGTCCGTCTCCATGGCCTCGATCCAGGGGAAGTACAGATCCCCGAGGCCGAGCATGGGCAGCATCAGCACGAACGAGATCGGCAGGAAGGCCACGAAGGACTGGCTCACGCGTCGCATGGACCAGTTCCACTTCGCCTTCACGATCCAGGTGGCGATGGCGAACATCACGCCGCCCATGGCGATGCTGGTGAAGAACAGCCAGTTGCTTACGTAGCTGATCCAGGCCTGCAGCGG